>CAYTZU010000035.1:0-9521 GCA_964442725.1 uncultured Pseudomonadota bacterium | reverse complement strand
CTTAAAACCTGCGCATTTGTCAGCGTTAAGGTTTTGCCATTTCCATCGATAAAACTATTCCCTGAAAAGGTCCATGGAAAAGCGCTTGTCAGAGTTTGGTTTGAAGAGAGATGAACGGTGCAGTTATTGCCGAAAGTTATTGAAGAGTTTGAGTCAGTCAGCAAAACACTTTCGGGATTAAAATCCCTCAAAGTTACATTTTCAAGCGTGAGAGCGGTGTTTCCGGCAATTTCTAAAAGTGTTGTTCCAGCAAATTTTGGTGGAAATTGAATGAAGTATCCATTGCCCGAATAAGTGATGGTTTTGGGCAGCGCAACGTTGGAATTTGAAAACTTAAGTTTGCTACTGCTGGTTAACTGGAAGTTTGACTGCATTGAAAGTCCAGTTTGGCCAATTTCGAGAGGGGCCTGAAGGCTAAAGCCGTATTTTGTCGACATAATTTTGCCATTATTTAATAGGCTTAAAACGCCAGGTCCAGAGCCTGAATTGATGACCTGAATTGGATTGCCGTCATAGACTCCAGCAGGCTCGTAAAAAAGTGTCACTCCGTCAATGACCAGATGCGTTCCGTGATCAAGCTTTATTGAGTAGCCGTTTGGGATAATTTTGCACTCCGAATCTAAAACAACGATTTCGCCAAGGTTTGAAAGGATTAAATCATCCTTGAGCCTGAGCGTTACATTTGATAAAAATAGCGTTCCAGAGGGGTCGACGTTGATTAGTGAAGTTCCTCCAAGGTCGGTGATTTCAACATCGATTAAATCATGGATTCCAGGCCCAAAATTAATTGATTTTGTTGGTTGCAAGGCCACTGTGCTGCCTTGGCCATTGACATCGACCAGCCCACTAAAAGTCATGGAATTATCAAGTAAATATCGACCCTTGATAAAATTAACGGTGCCTTGTCCGACAATGCTGGAAATGTTTGAAAATGCGCCATTTAAAGAAAATTCAAAACCGTTTAAATCGAGAGTTGCAAGAGTTCCTGTGTTTAACGGGACTCCCAAATCCATTTTTAAGCTTTTTGAAAGTTTGATTGTGTTGGAACCCTCGGTAGAAATTGGCTTTGTTAAAGGGGTTGTAATTCCCAAATCAAGCGAAGAATTTGCGCCCATTTGAATTGAGTTGGAAAATGTGGGCGAACCCTTGATAAAGGCCGAATAACCGGGCATAACTCTGATGATTTGCGAAACAGTTTTGTCATTGACCTCCAAAACCTCATTTGTTCGAAGCGTGTAAAGATCGGTTCCAGAAGGCTCAATTGTCCCGGAATATTCAAATTCATTGCCTGTTGTCCCCGTCAGGCCGCCATCAAAGGTGATAACATTGAGTGGACTAGTGCTTGTCAGGCGATTAGGATCATTGTCTTTGAAGGAAATTTTGCCCGTCACGCCTAGCATTGGCGCTTCGAGAATTAACTTGGAATCTGATTTTGGAAAGGTCATGCCAGACTGATTTGTTGAAAACTTAAATTTTGAATGAAGTGGGCATGAAAAAAGCAGTAAAAGCGTGATTTTTAAAGTAATCTTTAACATTTTTAAAATTTTAAACCCAATGACAATAAAATAAGCGCTAAATTAGCCAAAAGACGGTAATCTTCTGCGCTTTAAAAAGTCCAGAATTCGCCTCATTGATTATTTTATTCAAATAGAAAACATTGGTGTTCGTTTTGAATAAAAATTGTAATTTTTAAAGCTTTTCGGCCCAAATTTTGATCTGATGAGAATAATTTTGAATTTTGCGTCAGAATCCTCAATGTGCTTTGTTTAAAACAGGTTTTTCTGCAACATTGTTGAAATTGTGCGACATCATGAAGCTCTTAAAAACTAAATTTTTAAGTTTTATTTTCAGCGTTTTAGCTTATGGCTCTGTTTTAGCCCCTCCCCCAAAAAATTATACGGAATTATGCAACAACATAACTGGATTATTTTCTTACTCTCGAAGTAAGTCTGGTGAAGATAAATGGTTACCAAGACGAGAAGATAAGGAGATTTTAGATTTTTTGGCAATTCCAAAGAGTTGTGTTCCAGAATTAGCAATACAAGATGATTATTTTTTTGATGAAAATAAAAAGACAGTGAAAGATGTTTTAGATAGGTTAAGTGGTTTGTTATCAAGGGCCAATGATTATGAGGAAAGTAAGCGTGTCATTTTCAAGATTGTGAGGGAAAGTGAAACACCTCGATTTGGCTTGGAGGATGAGTTTAATCATGCCAAGAAGGAGATTCCAAAAGACCTATTGGAATCGAGGACTTTTCAAGCCTATGCGCAGGCAGCAGGATATTCGGTTGATGTTAGAACAGGCAAAATCACAAAAACAACCAACGATTACACTCTATTGATAACTTTGTTGAGAAATAATTTTCCAGGCAAAGAAGCTTGTCGAGAAAATGCAAAAAATAACTTCTTAGAGCGCCTTGAAGCTCAATCAAAGGCTTCTGAAAGAACAGGAAAAGATGGAGAGCTAGCAAATGTTGTTGTACCCCCAGCCCCTTCGGAAAAAACCGAAAAGCCGATTGAACAGCCTCCTTCAGCTCCTCAAGACGACGACAAAGAAAGTATTATTGCTTCAGAGGATGAAGGATCTGATGAATCAGAAACTCCCTCAAAGTTGGACCCTGAAGAATTTAAAAAAGAAGAAGAACCAAAAAAGCCAGAAATAATGCCAGCGGAAGAAGATTCTTCAAAGAGCGATCTCAAAGAGGGAAATAACAATAATTTAGAAATCAAGTTTGATTATAAAAAAGTTCCTCTAGAAAAGATTTTTTTTCCGCTCGGAGCAGCTATATTTTTAGGCCTAGGATTTGCTGATAAAATAAAGGGCTGTTTTGTAAAAAAAGATCTCAATAGAAAGCTTAATAAAAAGTATAAAAGAGGCTTCAATCGTGCAAGAACACTTTGCTTGGCTGCAGGCCTTGTTTGCCTTGTTGGTTCATTTTTTGTTTTTTCCACGCAAGGATTCAAAAAAACAGGGTGATGACAGAAATTCCATCATCACCCCTGTGTAAATCAATTGCTCAAAAATTATGGATAAGTTGTTGAAATGTATTTGAGCGGTCCGCCAACTTCAAGGATTGCGCCAGATTTAATGTTGACGTCCAAAGCCGTTCCAAATTCAGCCTCTGAACCCGAAGTGCTGTTGATGTTGAAGATGACCTTGTCTTCAACGATCAAATTGCCGTAGTCGAGTGCAAGGCCTGTTGTCGTTGATGTCAGTGTGCTGCAGTTTAAAAGAAGCGTTGAGCTTGGGTCATTGAGTTTTAAGTGTCTCTTTGACGCTGCCAGTGTTGCAGCGCTTGGAGTGGCCCCGGGGGTTGGGGTTGCCATGTATTTGAACTCAAGATCACCAAGCAAAGCTAAGGTCGAAGCCCTTTGAACCGTCAGCGTTCCAGTCGTTGAAAAGTTAAAGGCAGGAATGCCACCAGGGTTTGTTGAGTCGCATCCGCGCAAGCGCGTTAATCCGCCAACATCAATACTGCCAAGGGCAAAGGTGTAATTGTTTTTATCCACGCAGAGATCACAGTCTTGCAGCGCTATTTTTGCATCATAAGTTAGGCAAGAGAGTGCGGTGGCCTGATCAATTAAAAGTTTGGTATTTTGTATTTTGAGTGTTTTGGCTCCAGTGACAGTAATTCTGTTTGAAGAAGCCGTCAAAATCACTGTGTGACCAAATCCATCAAGCGTTGCGTTTCCAGTAAAGTTCCATGCCACCGATGATCCATTGAGCGTTGCGTCTTGACCAAGTTCGACAATGACTCCATCGCCGAATTTGAGGGCTGCGTTGGTTCCGTATGTAACAACTAGCGGATTGAAATCTTTCAAAACCACATTTTCAAGCGTAACGGTCAAATCATTGGCAATTTGCATGAGTCCGGTTGCGCCATCAGGGAATTGAAGATGATAACCGTGTCCATCAAGAGTTAAATTGTGTGCTCCGCCAAGGCTATTTGTGAAAATGAGGAGCGACTGGGAAGTCAAATTATAGTTTGCTGAAAGGGAGTTTGTTGCGTTTGCTGAGTCAAAAATGATGTCGCCCTGAGCAGTGTCAAGCACAGCAGACCTCAAAACACCACCATTGATGAGGTTTTTCTGGTTTCCAGCATCTGTAAAGGTAAATGGACTCAAGTTCTGTTCTTCGAGAGTTTCGTATTCAAGAACTGAGTGATCAACTGTTATTTTTGTGCCTGTTCCAGAAACATCAAATGTGTAGTTTCCACCATTGGTTGCAGCCGAAATTACTCGACAGTTATCGCCTTGAATGTAAATTACGCCTGAACTGTGGGCATAATCAGCTCCTAATTCCATTGTTACATTGGACATTTTGATGACTCCGCCGGTGTTGTTTATGCTGAAGTTGCCAAGTCCAGAACCAAGGCCTTTAATGTGAATGTCGGATAAATAAAGTGTATGGCCCTGTGCAACGGTGATTGTGCCCCCGCCGCTGACATCCAAAACGTTGCCATTTCCGTTTAAGTGAGATGTTCCTGAAACATCACCAAAAATCCATTCGCCATCCAGCTGTGTAAAACCGGTCAATTGAATGTCTCGTGCATTTTTAAAGGTCAAAGTTCCTGTCCAAGCGGCTCCTGAGGTGTTATCCAAAGTCAGTGTGCAATTTCCGATATCAACGGTTCCGTCGCCAACAAACTTTTTCCCATCCTGGAGAGAAAGATCGTCAATTAAAGTAACCGTTCCACCATTCATTGTGATATTTTTTGATAATTTATTTTGAATGCCTATTTTTAAAAAGTTAAGTGAGCTTGTCAGCACCAAATCGCTTGAAAAAATCGGTTGGCCTGTAATCAAGCTATCGGCGCCAGTTGTTCCATTTATTATAATTGACTGTCCAATGACTCCCGTTGCAACTTCAAGTGTGCTGTTATCTCCAAGTGTAATTGTGTCACCACTGGTTGGGTCGTAAGTGCCTGAGAGGACAAATTTGTTTGCGCCGGCTGCTACAACGCCTTCTGAAAAGGTTATCTTATCTGTAACGGTAGAACCCTGAAGACTGTTGTTTGTTTTGCCATCAATTTTCAGGGTTCCGTTAAATCCAGTAATTGGGGTCTCGAGTTTGAGTATTGCGTTTGAGTCTTTGAGTTTTATTGTTGATTCTCTGCTGGAAAATTTTAATCCGGCGTTTACCTGTTGCCCGCAAAAAATAAGTGTGAGCACCAGCAATTGCTTGCAAAACCTGATTTCAGGATTCATTTTGCAAGTCCCCCAAATAAAATTTAAAATTCTATTGGCTATAAATTCACAAAATGAATTTTATTTTAATTTCCAAAGTTAAGGCAATGGTTTGGTAAGCATGCAGTGATAAAAATTTTAAAAATCTCATAATAGGCATAAAATCGATTAAATTTTGTACCTGATAACTTAAAATAATTTTTCAAATTTAAATTTTGCCTATCAATTATTCAGGAAGAAATTTTTTTGGTTTGAAAAATTATCTTTAAAAAATGTTTTAAAAAGAGGAACTGATGTATTTAATGATTCCATCAACTTCAAATGTGGCGCCAGATTTTATGCAAAGCTCAACGGCAGAGCCAATTTCAGCACTTTCCGCTCCAACTCCATCGATTACAAAATTTACCGTGTCATCAATTATCAGTCGCCCATAATCCAAGGCAAAGGCGGTGCTTGTTGAGTGTAAAACAGCTCCATCAAGTTGGAGTGTTGCTGTGGGATCGACGAGCAAAAAGTGACGCTTTGTCGCACTTGTGTTTGTGCCATTATTTGTTGGATTTGCTTTATAGACAAATTCAATTCCTTTATTGATTTTCATCTTTGATTGGCTTAGAACTTTGAATAATCCTGCGCTAGAAAATGTTAGTTTTGAAATGGTTTCAATGGTTGTGGCGTCTCCTCCAACGACTTCCAAAAACCCATTAACATCGATGTTTCCTTGAGAAAAATCAATTCCGTTTTTATCAAGCACAAGTGTGCAGTTTTCAAATATAATTTTCGAGGTCGAATCAAGGCAGGCTAAGGAGTCGATGTTTTTACAAAATATTCTTAAATTTATAAGTTTTAAACTGCTTGAAGCGTTCACTGTTAATCGATTTGAACCGTTCAGGGTCAGTGTTGTTCCGCAGCCGCAAATTTGTCCATTTCCTGTAAAATTCCATGGTTTGTCAGAATTTGTTATCGATACATCGTCAAAAAGCCTTATCTGCGTGCCTGATCCAAATGTCAGCGAGGCATTAGAATCGCCGTATGAAACAACATCTTTATTGAAATTGAAAAGGACAATGTTGTTTGTTGTAAGTCCAATATTTGATCCAATATTGAATAAATCACTTCCTTGGTTTGGGAAATAAAGGTTTTGCCCTGAAAAACTTAAAGACATTGGTTTGGGAGTTGTCGGTGTTTCATTTACAAAGGTTATTGTGCTTCCACTACTCAAAGTAAAGTCTAAATCAATTGAAGTTGGCGTATTGTTTATGAAAATCGATGTTTGTCCAGGAACATTGGCGGCTGGAACTGTTGAGCGGATTACTCCTCCATTTATAAGCTTTTTTTGTGATGATTCGTCTGAAAAAACAAACGGATTTGCGTCGGTTCCGCTCAAACTCTCGTATTCAAGTGCTGAACTATTAACTCGAAGAAAAGCAAGCCCTGTTGTGTTGAAATTAAAGCCATGATGAATGATTTTGCATCCCTCTTTGAATTCAAAAGTTCCTGAAGTGTGTGAATAATTGCCAGAAAGTTCAAGCGTGCAATTTTGGAAAATTACTGTTCCTGTTGGATTTATATCAAAGTATCCGGCCGATCCAGAGGGTCCAAGCCCTTTCAACCAAAGATCTTTTATCGTTAAAGTGCTTGAATCTTGAACTGCAATTGATTTTGAACCGGTCCAAGTAATAAATGATCCAGAGCCAATGATTTGGTTGCTTCCTGAAAAGGTCCAGACTTTGTCAAGGTTTGATATCGAAATATCGTCAAAAAGCCGTAATTGGTTGCCTGTTCCAAAGGCCAATGAGGCGTTGCTGTCCCCATAGGAGATTAGATCTTTGTTAAAGCCCGACAAAACTGCATTTGAAAGTACCAAATTTACATGGGGATCGAGATTTAAAAGATTTGATCCAGTTGATGGAAATGTAATTGTGTATCCAGCCCAGTCCATGGAAACTATTTTTGGAGAGGATGGAACCGAGTTTAAAATATTTATTTTGCTATCATTGGCCAGCAAATAATCGCTTCTCATTGAGATTGAGTAGTTTGAAATGTTTAATGTTGACTGAGTATTGCAAGACTTAATTGTCGCTCCATTCAAAAGCTGTTTTTGAGCTGACTCAGCTGTAAAAATAAATGGATTGCTGTCAACGCCTGCAAGAGAGTCGTATTCAAGCCCAACTCCGTCAACACAGATCCAGGCGGCTGTTCCAGTTGTGGTAAAACTGTGACCGTTGGGAATAATTTTGCAGCGATCTCCTTTAAATAAAAATGTGCCATTGGAATGCGTGTAGTCGCCGGTCAATTCAATTGTAGTATTCTGAAAGACAACGGTTGCGGTTGGCGAGAGTGTAAAAAATCCGTAAGAAGGATAATTTCCAAAGCCTTTTATAAAAGCGTCGGCAAAAATTATTTGCTGGGCTGAATTCACGCTCAAAAAACCGCCACTTTGAAAGGTTAACATAAAGCCATCGCATGAAAAAACCGAGGGTTTTGAACCACTTTGATTAAAATTTATTTCAGAATTTATTACTAAATTTGAGGTCAAGGACAGGTCCTGCGCATTGACAAGCGTGATTTTGCCTGTTGAGATTTGTCCACCAGACAGGATTAATCTGTAGTTATCGATATTTATCGTGCCGCTGCCCAAAAAGATTGAATCGGCAGTTTTTATTAGATTGTCCTGAAGAGTTATCGTTCCACCGTTTAAAAGAATATCTTTGTTTAAAGGACTTTGTATCCCAAGTTTGAGCTCCGAGGTTTGATCGGCCAATTCAATTGTTTGACTAAAAACTGGGGACCCTAAAATTGAGGCCGAAGTGCTTGCTGGAATTTTAATTTTCTTGTTTATGGTTTTTTTGACCGAAACATTAAAAATACCATTGTTCTGAAGGGTTATTTCTTCTCCAGTGGCTGTAGTGTAGGTTCCGCTGACAGTGATATCCCTTTCGGCAACATCACGTGTGGCTAAAATCCCATCTTGGAAGACTATTCCTTGACCGGAAATTCGGCCCTGATTGTCGTCGGATAGCTTGAGTGTTCCATTGAATTCGGTCAGTTGTTGGCCCAAAACCAAAAAGGAATTTGAGTCGGCAAGTTCGACTGATGATGTTTTATTTCCAAATCTAAATTTTGGCAAAATTGGCTCATAGCCAAGCATTAAACTGAAAAAAACAGCCCACCCAAGCACCACAAAATTCAAGTTAGCCATCCTGTAAAAATAATTGTCAAATTAATTTTTATCTTGCGCTGCAAGATAACTGAATGAAACTAATCCTCTCAATAAAAGCAACTTAAGGAATGCTTGTTGAATTGTACGAAAGAGTTCCTGTAACAACAAAAGAAACAGATGGTTTTATGTAAATATCCAATGCTGAGCCAACTTCTGCCTGAGTTCCTGCCGAGCCGTCGATTACGAACTTTGAATTATCAGAAACGAGTATTTTTCCATAATCAATGGCCAGTCCGGTTAAGGTTGAATGCAAGGTGCATCCATCCAGTTCAAGCATGGATGTGGCATCTTGGAGAACAAAATGTCGTTTTGAATAATAAGTTTTGCCTAGATTGGTTGAAGGGTTTGCTTTGTAGATAAATTCGATGTTTTTGCCAAGTTTCATTGTTGCGCCACTTTTCACTGTAAAGGTTCCACTCGATGAAAAAGTGAATGGTGAAAATCCATTGACCGGATCGAAAGTATTGGTCCCAGTGAAATCGGTCATGCCAAGGATATCGACATGTCCTGAGGAGATGTCAAAGCCCTGAAATTGAATAATAACGCTGCAGTTTTGGAATACAATTTTTGAGTCTGAATCTAAGCATTTTATTGCGTCAAGAGCTCCAATGGTGATTTTAAGGTCTTTGAAGGTTAATGTGCTTGAATTGGTTACAGTGATTCTGGCTGAGCTGGACAGAGTTAAGGCTGCTCCAGTACCACTGATCAGGCCATTGCCGGTAAAATTCCACGCCTTATCGCTTCCAGTGATAGTTTCTACGTCTAAAAGCCTTATTTTTGTATTTGTTCCAAAGGCCAGAGTTGCGCTTGTGCCATAAGAAATTACGCTTTTATTGAATTCAAAGAGCTCGACGTTGGAAATGGTCAAATTTATGTTGGGATCTAGCGCCAAAAGTCCAGAGCCGGATCTTGGGAAGGTTAAGCTATGTCCATTGAAATCAAGTGAAACGCTTCGAGGGCTCGCTGGAGCTGGATTATAAATGGAAATTATGCTCTGGGAGGAAAGTTTGTGATCCAGATCAATTGTTGCACTTGTTGTTGTGATCAATGTTGATGGATTTCGAGCCGAAGATCGGATTAATCCACTATTTAAAAATTGCTTTTGTGTGGCTTC
>CAYTZU010000034.1:0-9586 GCA_964442725.1 uncultured Pseudomonadota bacterium | reverse complement strand
AATTATTCCAGCAGCACTTCGAACCGAAAGATGATTGTAGTCAGAAAGCCCATAAATCGGTTCAAGGAGAAAATCACAAGAGCCGATTAGCTCATCATCAAGTCCCTTTGCCGTTCCAAAAACAAATAAAACCGGTCTTTCTTGCCTCCAAACAAACCCCTGATCCCAAAAAGTAATTTTTTTCTCTTTGAACTCGAGCTCTTTTGCCGAAGTTGCGATCAAAAGGGGTTTTTGCCCTTCCGACTGAGTAATCTTTTCAATTACCTGACCTAAATCGCTGACAAGCAAAAGGTTAGAAACAGCCTGAAAACGTGTTTGGTTATACTCAATGCCTTCAGTGCTAGTCCAAAAAGAGATAAAGGTTTTGACAATTTCCTGTTGATCTTTGAGTGGCGTGACAACAAAAAACCGCTCAACTCCATATGTTTTGCAGGACCTGGCAATGTCGTGCAGATCAATTGAGGTTACCGACGCTGTCCCAGAAGCTTGATCGACAATAACCTGACTGTGCATCAAAACAACATAATGCTTTGGAATTACACTTTTAATCAGATTTTCATTATTTCTGGCTTGTGGATGTGATCGAAACCAATCAAATCGACTATGCGCCGTCCGTTTTGCTGCCTCTTTTTTTCTCCAGTCGTCAATTTTTTTGTGATTTCCGCTAAGCAAAACCTCTGGAACCGCCTGGCCAGCCCAATTAATCGGCAGCCCATACTCCGGATGATCCAAAAATGGTGAGCTGAAGGACTCGGTTTCTATCGAATTTTTATTGCCAACAACCTCTGGCAAAAGCCTGACAAAACCCTCAATGAAGACCTGTGCAGGAATATCCCCACCCATAAGCACATAATCACCAATTGAAAGTATCATGTCTGAAAAGCTTTCCTGAACTCGCTCATCAATGCCCTCATATCGAGCACAGACCAGAATGATATGATTGATTTTATGCTCAGACTCGACTAAATCAATGTTTTTATCTGTCAAGAGAGTTTGATCTTTTATTTTGTAATCAATTTTTTCAAGAAATTTTGAAAGCAAGATTTGGTCAAGCAACTGCCCCTTTGGTGAAAAAAATATCCTAAAACCAGGGCCAAAATTTTCTTCAGCAGACAAAATGCCTTTTTCTATAATCTCTGGCTTTAAAATCATTCCCGGGCCAGGGCCAACAGTTGGAACATCAACTCGACTCGCTGGAGCACAAAGACTGAGAAGATTTATTAAATTAATCTCCAAAAGCCCCTTATCAATGGCCAAACGAATGATGCTAGTCTTGAAAAACTCTAAATAAAGATTGGGAAACAAGGTCAAAATTGAGATCTTCACAGCTGAAAAATCCAAAAGTTAGGCGCCGGAATTAAAAATAACCAGCGCCAACCCAAAAAAACTATTTATTCTAGAATTTCAAGAACTGCTCGCTTTTTAACCTTTGTTGCAGCGGCATGGATCAGTGTACGCAAAGATCTTGCTGTACGACCTTCCTTGCCAATGACCTTACCTAGATCATCGGATGCAACTCTAAGTTCAATTATGGTCGCTTGTTCACCGGATATTTCAGTCACATTAACCGATTCTGGATGATCAACAAGTGTTTTAACCACATATTCAACCATATCCTTTAGCATTGCCATTCTTCATTCTCCAATTTTCAACATATAAAATTTGCGCTTTATCTGAGGTCGTTTTATCAAAACAAAATCACAGACTAAATTGAACATTCAAAATCTGCAAAGCAACCGCTTTAAGCCTTTTTCATCTTTATAATTTTGCTTACAGCCGATGTCATTTGAGCGCCTTTTTTCACCCAGTTCTCAATTCCTGAAAGATCAATTTTGACAATCGCTTTGTTAATGGGATCGTAAGTTCCCAAATTTTCTATGAACTTGCCATCTCTTTTGCATCGATCATCGGCCACAACTATTCTAAAAAAGGGCCTATTTCTACGTCCAATTCTGCTAATTCTAACTTTAACTGCCATTATTTCCCGCTTCCGATTAATAGGGTTTGTAAATTCATTAACTGTTCTTGCGAGTTATCGCCCCAACTTTGATAAGAGTTTAGCAAAACGTTTGCTTTGTTCAAATTTTTGCAAAAGTCGCTCAATATCCTCCATAGAACGGCCAGAACCCTTAGAAATTCGCAATTTTCGATTTCTGTCCAAAATGCTTGGATAAATTCGCTCTTTTTCGGTCATTGACTGAATTATCGACTTAAATTGGCCCAATTCTTTTTCACCTTCCTTGATTTGCGCTGAACTTATCGATGCCATTCCTGGAATATAGCTGGCAAATCGACCAATCGAACCGATCGAATTAACCAATTCGATCTGCTTTAAGAAATCTTTTAATGTAAAATTTCCATCCATCATTCGCTGAGCCATCGAACTGAAATTAGATTCACTTTTTGATCGTTCAATTTGTTTTTCAAGCTTTTCAGTAAGTGTGGCAATATCGCCGGAACCTAAAACTCTAGAGGCTATTCTTGATGAAACAAAAACCTCTAAATCATCAATCTTTTCGCCATTTGCGATAAAGCTGACCGGTTTTTGGGTAATCCAACGAAGCGCAATGGCACACCCAGCTCTCGAATCTGAGTCCATTTTCGTCAAAATTGTGCGATCTATTCCAATTTTTGAATCAAAGTCTTTGGCAATTTCAATTGATTGCTGGCCTGTCATTGAGTCCAAAACAAGTACTTTGAGCTGTGGTTTTGAAATTTGGCAAATTTTTTCAAGCTCAGCCATTAACTCCTTGTCGATATTGAGCCGCCCAGCGCTATCAATCAATAAAAATGCATTGTCATGAGCATTATATCGATCAAGCGCAACTTTGATTGTTTTTTCAAGATCACCATCAATCGGTTTGATGAACTCAATTCCAGCCTTTTGAGACATTATTTCAAGTTGTCCAATAGCCGCTGGCCTTTGAAAATCGAGTGAAACCGAAAATATTTTGTCCTTTGAAGTCGGTCTATTTTCAGAGAGCCAATGACCTATTTTTGCAACCGAGGTAGTTTTTCCAGCTCCTTGAAGGCCCATAAAAAGGACTATTCCTTTCTTCGGCCAATCAACGACAGGATTAACATCAGAGCCTAAGAATTCCAAAAGCTCCTTGTATATCGATGTTTTGAGCAGCTCGTCTTTTTTTGTATCTTTTAAAAGCTTTTGCTGTGCCTCGAATCTGGCAATGACCTTGTTTGAAAATTCATCAACCATTTTAAAAGGGACATCGGCCTCAATTAAAATCGTTCTCAATTGCTGACGGACTTTATCTAATGATTCAGCCCTCCAACCACCGGAAAAGCTTGAGATCAATGACGAAAATTTTTGGGTAATAAAACCTAACATAATCGGCCCTGGTGAATGATTTTTATAAAAACAAGCAATTCAATAAAAATTAAAGATTAGCTTTTGACTTGTCTAAAAATACACGGGGTTTTGAAAATGGGAACTTAATTTTTTACTCTGAAAAAATTGGTGCCGAGAGACGGAGTCGAACCGCCGACACGCAGATCTTCAGTCTGCTGCTCTACCAACTGAGCTATCCCGGCAACTTATTTCTTGATGCTACAATGAGCACAAAAATCTGTCAACAAAACTCATCTATTTTGCGCAATATTTTGTCTTAGATGTATAAAATTGTAAAACTATGCAGTTGAGCTAAAATCTAAAAAGTTTAAAGACAAGCATTTTTTTCAAAAAAGGCATGCCCATAGTGTCATACAAAGAAAGCATCAAACAAATTAAAGCTGAATTTTCTTCCCATGCAGAATCCATAAAATCACAAAAGGACTTGCTTTCACTAAAATATAAATTTTTTGGCAAAAAGGGGCTTCTCACTGATCTCCTTGGACAGATCAGAACCATTTCAGCCGAAGAAAAACCGGCCTTTGGTAAGGCTGTAAACGAACTCAAGGAATTCTTAGAGACTGAATTTTTAAAGCAAGAAAAAATTATAACAACGAAAAATGCCCAACTCAAAAATGAGCAGGAACGATACATCGACGTTACCCAAACGGTTCCGGGTGACAAAGTTAAAGGAAAATTGCATCCATACACCCAGGTAATTAACAGAATTGAAGACATTTTTATGTCCATGGGCATGCAAATTTTTGACGGTCCAGAGGTTGAAACAGATTTTCATAATTTTGGCGCTTTAAATATTCCTGGCGATCATCCGGCCAGAGACATGTACGACACACTTTGGTTAAACATTCCAGGAAAACTCTTAAGAACGCACACATCAACTGTTCAAATAAGAGCTATTCAAAAATACGGAATTCCAATTGCCGGAGTGGCTCCAGGAAGGGTTTTTCGACATGAAGCAACGGACGCAACACATGATTATATGTTCACACAGTGCGAGGGGCTTGTAATTGATAAAAATATTACACTTGCGCATCTTTTCGGAGTTGCTAAAGCCTTTTTATCCAGCTTTTTCCAAACCAAAAATTTGGACATTCGCATTCGTCCTGGCTTTTTCCCATTCGTTGAACCGGGGGTTGAAATAGATTTTAAATGCGTATTTTGTAAAAACGGTTGTTCAGTCTGTAAAAAAACAACTTGGATTGAAGTTTTCCCCGGAGGACTTGTTCATCCAAACGTTTTAAAGGCAGTTGACATTGACAGCAAAATTTACTCAGGATTTGCCTTCGGTTTTGGAATTGAACGAATGGCGATGCTTTTGCATGCAATCGATGATGTCAGGCTATTTCATTCCGGGGACATAAGGTTTATTGGCCAATTTTAATGGAGCACTATTTTGTGCCTAAAAAAGCCTGATTTAAAGAATTTAAAGGCTATAATTCCGGCAGCCGGCAAAGGAACCCGTTTTTATCCATTTTCAAAATTTATTCCAAAGGAACTTTTGCCTGTTGCCAATAGATTAGCCATCGATTTTGTGCTGGACGAAATAAATGATGCAAAAATAGATAAAATTTGTGCCGTCTACAGCCAGTCTAAAAAACTTTTGCTTGAATATTTGCAGCAAACTCGTTCTGGCCTTGATTTTGCCGAACAAGCTGCCCCAAAAGGGCTTGGAGACGCAATCTTTGTATCAAAAAGTTTTTTCAATCAATCCTCAATAATTCCAGTTTTATTACCAGACAATATTTTTTGTGGTACCAACAATGTGACAAGGCAACTGATCGAGTCTTTCATCGATTCAAAGTGCTGCGCAATTATAGCCATTGGCCAGGTCAAACCTGAAGAAGCCCATCGATATGGGATAATTGGAATTGACAAAAGAATCAGCTCTAATTTGATCAAAATAAAATCAATTATTGAAAAACCAAAATCAGGAAGCGAACCATCAAATCTTGCAGTTTTTGGCCGATACGTCTTTAGCTCATGTATATTTCAAGCTCTCGATGATCTTGATACTGGATTTAATGGAGAGGTGCAATTGACCGATGGTATCAACAAATTAATTGATGCGGGCAAAGCCGTTTATGCCCTAGAAATTCAGGACAAATTTTTTGATGTTGGCAATCCAAAGGGATGGCTTGAGGCAAATGAAATCTTATTGAAAGACAGAAACGGAAAATCCGATCAATGTCTAACAGTTTGATAAAATTGCCCCAAGCGCGACAAAGTTTTAAAGCTTTTTAATCTCTCTGATTGTTTTCCAGTATTCGCTGACCATTGCCTTTGATCCGGTCATGCAAACAATTCCGTGCCTTTCATCGACTATCAGTTTTGCAGCCTCGAAAGCATCTTTAACACTGCCGGCGACGTTTGCGCGAATATTCATTTCACGAGCTTTTTGAGCCAATTCATGCGGCTTATGCGTCTCCTGACCAGGCAATGCCACAAAGAATGCCTCACCTTGAACCTTTTTGAGCAAATATCGCAATAATTTAAGCGTTTCCATCGGATCAATTTCAGCCTTAATTGCAATAATTACAGCCAAACCTTTAAGTGGTCGTCGATAATGAAGCAATCTGATTCCAAGAAAGAGATTTGCAAATGAATCATAATTTGAAGCACCATCCAAAAGAACGGTTGGCTTTTCATTTTCTATTAATTCAAATGAACCTCGTTGAAGATCAAATTTTTCGGTCCAAAAATTCTTCAAAGTTTTAACCGGATTAAGTTCAGCCTCTCGTTTTGCTTCAAGCGTTGGTCGACCACGTTGACCTTTTTGCGTGGCCAAAAGATTTCCCCTCAAGAATGGAGAAAAACGCCCATTGATCTCTTCGCAATAAATCTGGGCAATTCGCTCAGCAAGCGAGGCATAACGACCATACAATTGTTCAAAAATATATGGCAATGGCGCCAATTTTCTTATTGGCATAGCCCACAAAAAGCCCTGCGATTCGGCAAAAGTTTTCATCTTTTGCAAACGAATTTTACTCTGCTCGGCCGAAACAAACCAGGTTCCACTTTTTGCAACACCCATAATTTCAAAGGCGGCTTGATCGATCTCATCGTCCTTCAACTCACCACTGATTCCTTCAGCAACCTTTGTCAATGCAACAACTTTTGGAGATAAGGCTGCCGTTGCATCAAACTTTCCACCGTGTCCAGTTCCGATCAAAGCGACCTTGACCCCAACAGATTTAAAGTAAAGAAGCGCAATTGCTGTTACAACTTCCATTTCGGTTGCTTTAATTTTTCTGGCCTCTATTAATCCCAAAACCTTTGTTGCAAATTTTGTAAAATCTTTGTTCGAGATCATCTGTCCATCAACACAAATTCGCTCATTATAAGACAAAAGTGATGATTGATAGCAGGCTCCGACCTTGAAACCTTCTTCTTTTAATAATTTGGAGGCAAAGTGAATTGTCACACTCCTCCCACTGGTTCCACCAACAAGAACGATGTCCATGGCCTCTGATGGGCTCGAGCAAAGTTGATCGATAAGCTTTAACCGATCTTTGGCCTCTTTTGAATATTTAACTTTAGGAAGCGCTCCCAGCAAAGCAACGATTTCACTGTAACTCTTCACATTTTCAGTCTTGGCAGCACGCTCTTTAATTTTACTATCTGTAACGGTTATCACTGCAACACCTTTTCTGTTATGAAACCATTTTTAAATATATCTCTTGTATCGCCGTTATTCTGAAGCTTTTTATCTAAATGTATTCCTTAAAACGCGACCTTAGCCGATTGTTTTACAAAATACGATGCCTAGAAAGTATTGTCAAAAGATCTTTATCTGTTGAGAAAAAAACGAGTTAATTTACAAAGCTACAACATAGTTGAATAAAAAAAGTTCAAATTAATGCGTTTTTCAACAAAATTGCCAATAAATTTATGAGTAAAAATTAAAAACTCGGCTACAATGATCAGGATTGATTTTTAACCATCAAAACTTTGGAAAATCATAAAAATAAGGAATGGAAAATTTTAAGAACCCTTTTTCTCAAGAAAACTTAACCAGCTTTTGGGATATTGTAAAACAAGCTGATTCCTTCGCACTCCTCGGGCATAAAGACCCTGACCGCGACACAGTTTTTTCCTGTTTGGCAATGAGTGAAGTTTTAGGCAATCTGGGCAAAAAGGTTCAAATAATTTTTCCAGCAAAACCAAATTTTCAAATCAAAAACCAATACGGCACAGTTTTGTACGGGAAGCACAACTTTGTCCCCGACGTTGTAA
Organism: uncultured Pseudomonadota bacterium; assembly: GCA_964442725.1. Classification (GTDB taxonomy): domain Bacteria; phylum Babelota; class Babeliae; order Babelales; genus CAYTZU01. Next base: position 1,986 of record CAYTZU010000034.1, on the reverse strand, counting down.
TTTTTTTTGATATCGCTTGCCCAGAAAGAGCTTATTTTCCAAAGGATTTTGAATCATCCAAGATAGTAAATATTGACCATCATTTTGCCAATTCCGTTCCAGGAGACCTTAATTTTGTCGATCCAGAGGCATCGAGCGCTTGCCAAGTTTTGGCAGGGATCCTTTTTGAAGTCGATCAAGCTGTAATAACTCCATCGATAAGCCAAAAGTTATTAATTGGACTCTTAGATGACTCGATAATTTTCAAAACCTCTCAAAGTGGTCCCTCAAGTATTTGGACCTCTTTGAAATTGATAGAGCTCGGAGCCGATTTTATAAAGGCAAAAAAAGTTGTCTCAAACTATCGACCAGTTCAACAGGTCAAAACATGGGCAAGGTTGATTTCTTCAGGCCTTTTTGATCATAAAAAATCATTGTTTTTGATCACTGTTGATCTGACAATGAACCTTGAAGCATCGAGCCTGGAGGGGCTGACAAATTTCGTTTCAGGAATTGTCGATTGCGACATCATTGCACTTTTAATCGAAATCCCATTCTCTGGCGAAATAAAGGGCTCTTTGAGATCAAAATATACCGATGTCTGCGCACTTGCACAAAAATTTGGTGGCGGCGGTCATAAACAAGCCTCTGGCTTTCGACATAAAGGATCACTTGCGCAGGTGACACAAGATTTAATTGATGCAATTTGAGAAAAGGGCAACTAGAGCACCAAAACTTATGAATGGAGCGAATGGTATTGTTTTGTCAAAAAGGCCTTTATAACCAGCCAAATATTGGGAAAAGACAAATATCAAAGCTGAGCAATTGGCCACGAGAAGTGTTGTTGAAAATCCATCAAAACCTAAGAATGCACCAACCATAGAGTATAGCTCGACATCGCCCAAACCAAGGCCATCTTTACCTTTAAAAAATTTGAATATTTTAGCAATTCCGAAAGGAATAAGATAACCGAGCAGCGCTCCAAACAAACTATCAAAAAAATCAATTTCCAAAAACCCAAGCTTTGCAAAAATCAACCAAAATGGGACAAGCCAAATACTTGCCATCCTTGGAATCATCATTTCCTTAATGTCGGAAATAGCACTCAAAAATAGACTGGCAATAAAAATATAAACCAAGCTAAAGGTTGGATTTGAAGGGCAAACAAAAGTCCCTTTAGATCTTAAATAGCAGCAACTTGCCGCGCCTAAAATCCCTAATATAATTGCCCAAAAGCAGTTTTTGCTCAGTATTTTCTTAGAAACCAATCTTTCCAAGCAAAAAACCCAACAAGCCACAAAAATGGCAATGAAAATGATTCTATAATCTAAAATCATAAAGTCTAATCGTTTATTTTCCGCCTCAAGTCATCGATCACTTGATCTATAGGCTTGAATGAAGCTTCTTCATCTTCCAATGATATCTTGTTTAAAAGCTCATCAGTTTTTCTAAATCTATCAAGTTTATCATCCAATCGAATCGAGATTTGTGGCGTCCAATTGCTCTGCAAAATTGTCGAAACCATGGCCCTAATCGATGGCCTGAATGCCTTGATTAAATCAAGCATCTGACGGTCAATTTCTTTGGAAAGCCTATGCGAGACAAAGATCGAAACGCATCCGCCCTCTTTTGACAATGAAACCCTAGAAATGAAAACGCCTTCTAGAAGCTTATTTTCAAGGAAAGCATTTTCAATTGCCGGAACAAGTTCTCGAGTTAAGACAGCCTCTTTACGAGCAGCTTTTACGAGCTTTGTTTTATTGAAATATGGAGCGTCTACCATCGTTGAGTTCTAAGCTAAAATTAGTCCTGTCCTTTTGAGAACAGAATATATTCAGAATTTTTCAAAATATTGTTTTTTATCGCTCTGGCAAGCCTTTTTCGTTTCTTTTGAGTTGATGGCTCGAAATAGGCTTTTTTCTTCAAATCGCGGATTACGCCTTCACGCTCAATCTTTTTCTTCAATTGACGAAGGCTTCTTTCGATGTTTCCGGTGACCATAACCTC
>CAYTZU010000033.1:8849-9868 GCA_964442725.1 uncultured Pseudomonadota bacterium | reverse complement strand
CAAAGAGGGGCTATAGCTCAGTTGGTAGAGCGCATGAATGGCATTCATGAGGTCACCGGTTCGAACCCGGTTAGCTCCACCAACCCCTCAAATCAATAAAACTTTCACACGATAAATTTTCAAAATTAAAATTTATTTTTTTAAAAAACATTAAAAACATCAAAAAACCTTTATTTTTAGGCCTTTTCAACGATAACCATTTACCAAGATTAATTGTGTATTATACAATGAAAATGCTTTATTTATGAGCATTTTTAAAGTTAAAGGATATTGCAATGAGTAAAAAACGCATTAATATGCTCAAAACGCTTTTGCTGGGCTGTTTATTTGTTGTTTTTCAGTGGCAAATCGATGTTTGCCCAGCTCAAAAGAAACATGAATCAATTTTTCTTCAAGAGCAATCCAACACTAAGCAAGATCAACAAAAAATCCAATATTTTAACGTATCAAGACCTGAAGAAATCGAAAAAAGCTTAAAAGAGCAAGGCTTTTTCGATGAAAAAAATAGAGAGCAAAATAGCAAAGTTTTATTTTTCTCAGATTTTGATGGAGTTTTATTTCTGCCGGGCGGCTTTACCATGGATACAATTGACAAAAAATACGCCAAGCTCCTGGGAAAAATTAAGGATGCGGGGATAAAAATCGCCGGCCTGACCAAGCGACCTTATATAAAAAGCCTTTCAGAGCCATGTTTTGGATTTTTCGATGAACTCTTTGGTGGATTTAACCTCCTTTCCAATTATTCCGGGCAACCTTTGATCGCTGGAAGATCATACTTCAGTCAAAGATACAATGAGTGGTTTCAATCGCTCTTTATAAAGAGCGTATTCCACATTGGAAACGAAAATAGTAAAGGTAAGGCCATGTCAATCCTTTTAGAAGCCCTTCAAAAAAGTGAAAATATTTCGCCAGAAGACTTAACTATTATTTTTGCCGATGACTATAAAGAATTTCTTGAAGACATTGAATCTGCCTGCATGGAAGCTGGCGTTAAGCATTATTTAGCCTACCACTACACT
>CAYTZU010000033.1:0-8839 GCA_964442725.1 uncultured Pseudomonadota bacterium | reverse complement strand
GAGGCTCTAAAAAACACAAAGGAGTCTTTTAAAACAAAAGAAATTGCGGAAAAGAAACCTACAAAACAAAAAACTTTCTTTGAAATCTTCATGAATTTATTTTCAAAAGAAGCTTAAAAAGCGAGTTTTACATAGTTATTGATATTTTTAGTTGAATAGGAGAGGAAATTTTTAGGATTATCATTTTATGAAAAGCTCTTTTTAAAACCATTTTGATGGTGAGTTTTTTATGATTTTTATAAATCGATCCATAAAACTTTGTCTTTACCTGTCTTTTTTTGGACTTTTCTCAACCCAAACAGATCTTTTTCCAGGCAAGAAATCAAAAGCTAAGCCTTTAGAAAGCCAACAGAATATAAAAATCTCAAGCGTTGAAGCTCTAAGAGATTTTTTGAATGAAAATGTGTTTTCCAAGCGCAGAGAAGACAAAACTTATTATTTTTTAACTGATCTTGATGGGGTACTTTGTCCTCAAGGTGGTAGTGAGAAAGAAAATATTGACCCAGTCTTTGCTCAAATAATTAAAGATTTGAAATCAAAAAATGTTGTAGTCGGTGCAATAACCAACAGAAACGATTCAGAGTCAAAAAAGTCTCTTAAAGCATTTGACCAAGCTTTTGGTGGTTTTAATTTATTGAAAATAAGAGGCGCAAATAATAATTGGGAAAATCGTTGGGGGCAAAAATCTCTCTTTAAAAAAGGCATTTTTTACGTTGGACATATTTTCAATAAAGGCCGTGCCCTTGAGATAATTTTTGAGCGAATAATTGGAGAACATTATTTATACGGAAAGAAGGAAAAACCTAATCCAAAAGATTTCGTTTTAATTTATGTCGATGATAGCCCAAAAAACCTCAAAAAAATTCGAGCCGCAGCCGAAAAAATTGGAATTGGGAAAATTATAACAATCCATTATTTGGCCTCTGACCAATCAATGGATTCAGTTAAAAAAGGAGGTTTTTTGAATGGAATATTTCAAAATAAAATGAGGCGCTTTGTACGAGACTATCTTCCTGAATCGGTAGAGGAGAGCTTCTTTTAAAAAGTGTAAAAAAATTAAATTATAAAAGTTTCTTGAGAAAAACATTTTGTGAAGGCTAACTTTTCAAAAAAATTAATTTGAGCTGATAAACAATTCCTCTAAGCAATTGAAGAAAATAGCATTTTTACTTTGTTTTTCTATGTTTTCACTGCTCGCAGACAAAATAACTATCGATGAAAATACTTTTGTCAGTTCTCCGATACAATTTCAGGGATCTGGTCTCTCTTCTTACTTTAATGGACACAATCTATTTTTGACATTTGCTCCAGGCGGAAGCATCTCTGTAGGCCCAGACCACAAAGTTTATTTGGTTGGACTGAATATAAAAAATTTTGGAAATAGCCCAAACTACGGATATTTTGACATTGATCCCAGTTCAACGGTTATCATTCAAAGCAGTACGCTTGAACTTTCTGGAAACTATGTTCATGACCAAGGCACGATAATTTTCCAAGGAGACAATTGCAAAATAATTCCTCATGACTACACCTTGACAGTTTCAAACTCTGCAAAATTTTTCGTTGATGGAACAACCCTAATTTATGATCCGCTGGATGGACATGATAGAAATCCATTTATTTTCACAGATCAAGCAAATCAAAAAAAGCTTTTAAATGGCGCTAATATCAAAGCTAGAAGCCCCGTTCAACAATTAAATCTTTACTCAACAACACCGGTTATTAAACGAAATTTTAATCTTTCTGAAGAAAATACAATAAATATTAAAAACTCAATTCCAGAGGCCCAAAAGGCTGTAACTCTCAACTTTTCTGGACAAACAATCTTTTTTCCTGATATTGGATCCGACATGATTAACCTGGATCCAAATGTGAAGTTGAAGTTTGAAAATGTTGTTTTGTTTGAATACAACCCAAAGCTAATCTCTTTTGACAAAGAGAACTCATCAATTGAGTTTGGAGACTATACAAAAATTCGCATTTTAAAGGACACAACCATATCAAATACTGATGCAGCATTGAATTTTGTTGGAAATGGTGAAATTGTTGGCTCGGACACCACATTTGTTCTAGACGGGTCACAAAAGATAACAGTTAGTTGCTCAAGCACTTTAACGCTCAAAAGTCTACGAATCATTGTAAAAAACGCTGACTCAATCAAAGCTCTTGATGCAAACTCAACAATAATCTTCGAAAACTGTGTTTTTATCTTTGAAAAAGAAGGGTTTGAATGGAGTCTGGGCAATCTCGAGGTCAAAGGAGATTTAAAATTGATCGGTGGAGATCCTGAAACAGTCGATGCCTACTCACAATTCATCTTTTCTTCAAGTGGTTTTCTGACTGTGCAAGGCAATTCCAGGTTGATCGTGGAGCGATTTGTCGAATTTATTTATAAAGCTGATCCAAGCCAAGACGGTGGACTATTATTTAAACAAAAAAGACATTTGAAACTCGCCGATCCAACAGCTGTGCTTGAATTGAATGGTTGCACTTTGCATTCAACAACGACAGGTATTGCCCTTGACTATGGTCAACTTGTAATTGAAGACAAAGTAATATTCATAATAGATGGCAACGTGGTTCAAAAAAATGAGGCTGAATTAGGTTCAGGAGTGAGCCTTTTTGTTCGACCAGCAGCCATTTTTGACATTCGAGGACACTATAGTTATCGCTCTACAGGATTTTCGCTTTAACAAAGGTTTATTGGGGGCTTTTTTGAAGCTATTTCGTTTAGAAAATTTAAAAATCATAGTTTTAATATTAATTTCTTTAATTTCTAAAAGTAGCTTTGGGAAACCTAGATTTACAAGTCCTAGCTCGACACTCTTGTTGATAAAACCAAATTCACTGCTTGCCGTTTATGACCAAATGCCAACCTTTGATGGAACTCTGGTCATAGAAAGAGATGGACTAAATCGAATAATTTCGCAAAAAATTGTCTTCGATAACGCCGAAATGCAAACGCTTAGTGGAACTAAATTTATTTATACAGGAACCTTCGTCTATAACTGGTTTAATGAAATGTTTGTCTCCGATGGCTCCTTTTTAAACTTAAAATGCGGCATTATGGATCGAATTATTGTGGTTAATCCAAATGCAACTGTCAAAATAATTGGATCACCAGAATTTTCATATGACATAAAATTAACTGATTCAAGCTCCACGCTTCGACTAGGGCTTCAAAGTAAATTCAATAAGAATTTAGTCCTGAATGGAGGAAAAATAGTTCTAGATGATGACCTAAAATTCCGAGATGGATGCCGAATTTTAGAGGGTGGAACAATAGATGTAAATGGCCGAACTCTGCATCTTCCGGGAGACTGCTTTGCCTCTGGACCGCTGACCTACATCAATGCAAACGGTTTATCCATAGACAAAGACATAAAAATTTGCAGCAATCACACATTTATTGGCGAAAACAAGTCTTCTGAGATAATAGGGAACGGTTTTTCTTGGGGTTTTTACGAGGAAATTAACAATGGACAGATAACTGTTGGCCCCAATCACAAACTCAACATGATAAATATGAAAATTATTGGCATTGGCCTATCTCAAAACTACTCAACTTTTGACATCCATTCAACCTCGACGGTAGTTTTTAAAAATTGCACCCTTCGTTTTGATGGTAATTATACACACTCCAGCGGAACCATGCAGTTTGATGACGGTTGTCGAATTATTCATAATGACTACACAATTACAACCGCTGGAAATGCCTCAATTTTGGTCGATGGAGTCAGCTTGATTTACGATTCTTTGAGCAGCGCTGACACTAATCCTTTCATTTTCACGGACATTGAATCTCAAAGAAAAACCCCAAATTATGGCGCAATTAAATCCAATACAACTTACCCATGTTTAATGCTAACAGGAACCAATTTAGTCTTCACTTGTGATCACAAATTATCGATGAACAGTCGTATGAATTTCTTGTCCGAAACAACAGCCCCGCAGAAAGAAGTAAGTGTAAATTTTAATGGACATGCCTTAATTTTTCCAAAAGCCACAAACCCCCTCGTCAACATTGCTCAAAATATTAAAGTTACAATGAAAAATATCGAACTCTATTTGTATGACCAAAATTCTGTAACTTACGGGGATGAGGACTCAGAATTTATTTTCGGACAAGGAACAAAAATAACTTTGACCGAGCCAGATGAAATTTTAGCAGAAAATAGGCCTTGGAGATTTGTTGGCGATAGCTCAATTAATGGATCGACGACAAAACTAGTCTTGAATGGCTCGAAGCGTATCACAGTTGAAAATGGGAGTACTTTGACACTAAAAAACCTCATAATTACAATCAAAGACATTGATTCATTGGCAATTTTAGATTCAAGCTCAAAAATCATATTTGAGGAGTGTGATTTATTCATTGGCGCAAGGAAATTTGAAATCGATTGTGGAAATATCGATGTAAAAGGAACTTTCAGACTTTTTTTTGGTGATAACTGCTGTTGTCAAAGTGACGCAAAATTAATTTTTTCATCAGCAGGAACATTTAATGTCCTCAGTAATTCATTATTTAGAATTGGAAAACATGTCGAATTTGAATACAAACCAAATCCAGTAAATGATGGCGGATCAGTTTTTGACAGCAAACGGCATTTCTCTCTTCAAGATTCAACCTCAGTTCTTGAGTTGGATGGCTGCACCCTGCACTCGACAATGACAGGGCTTGCCATCGATCGCGGACAAATCATTGTCAATGATCAATCAACGTTGCTTAGTGATGGCTTTGATGGAACAGAGGCTGAAATTGGTTCGGCAGTCGATGTTTACATAAAACCGGCAGTCACACTTTCAATTACAGGAACCTTGGCCTACAACCAAACAGTCTAACCGATGAAAATGCTGCCTTTGATTTATTCTTTAAAAAAAGATATTGTGCTGCCAAATTTTGAAACCAAAAACACTAAAACCTTAGGTTTTTAGATGGTGCAGTTGAAAAAGCTTGTTTTATTTAGTTTTTTAGCTCTTCCCTTGTATTTTGAATCTGCATTTTGTCCCCGTCAGTCGTTTACAATAACTCAACAAAAAATAGTTTCTGATCAAAATAATTTGAGCCTTCAACAAAAACCCAATGAACAAAACATTGAAATTGGGGTAATTGAGATAGAGTTTGATGGCAAATATGTTGTAATTACAATCGGCCAAAGCAAATTAGTTTTTCTAGCCTCAGCAATTAAATCCACAGATGTTATGCCATTTAAGGCAACATCGCCAAATGTAAAAATAGCTCTGGATGATTGTGTTTTATTTCAACGAGCAGGAGTTTGTCATTTGAGTTTCAAAAGAGCGTGGTTAATTGAGGGTCCACGATCTGTTAGCCTAGATACAGAATCTTTGCTTAAACGTTGGAGATTATCTATACAAAAAAGGGTCATAGAAATGTTAGATTTCCGCTTTTTAAATCCTAATAAAACAATCGAGCAACTTTTAAATATAAATATGAGCTCTGCAAAATGAAGTCAAAACTGTTTTCATTATTCGTTTTAAGTGGTCTTTTTTTATGTTTTTATGATGCTTTTTGCCCAGAAATACAATTAAAAGTTGATAAGCCTCAAATTTTAACAACCCAAAATCCGTTTAAATTGGAGGAGGGTGAGGACGGATTAATTTTCGGACCTTTTGAACAACTAAAAATAGTTTTGGATGGACCAAAAGCCATCGTTGTTGTGGGCCAAAACAACCTAATTTTTCAAAATTTAATGCTTCAACCGACAAACCCTGATGCAATTGAGATAAGAAATATTCATGCAAAACTGACTTTCCATGATTGCACAATATTACTTTGCCAATCGAATCTTAATTTGATCGTTGAAAATATAGAAATAATTGGAAATGTAGAATTCATTGGTTTAAATCCGGGAATTTTTAAGAGAGCACTTAATTGGGTTTTATCTGCCTTTCTTTTTGAACAAGCATCCATTAACAGATATCTTACCGATGGACTTGTCCGTATTGATTATTCAACACATTTTACTGGTAGCCGCCGCCCAGTGTTTGAAAACGTAATCTGTGATAGAGAATACCATCCATTTAAATCAATCAAACTTTCTAGTTAAAACATTTTGTTGAGTTGAATACAAAGCTTTAATTATTTTGCCTGACAAGCAGAATTGAGTCTTTTTTGCTCATTTGAGAGATTTTAATTTGCAGGCCAACAAATTATTGGTTTTAAGCCTTTTGCAACTCATATTTTTAAGCAATGTTAAGGCCGCTTTTAGATTTGGAAATGCCTCTTCAACCATAAATTTAAATAATTCCAATTCGTATTTAGTTCTAAACACTAACATTCCAAATTTCAGCGGAACGCTCAAATCAGTTGATAATTCAGCGGGACGAATTGGTGGAACTTCAAATATTATCTTTAATGGGGGAACCCTCAAAGCCGGTACTGAAACCGAGGTTGTCATGACCGGGTCCTTTGATCCAACGACTCAAAATGAAATTATCATGCAAAATGGAACATTCCTAGAACTCTCATCGGGGAAACCATTAAACAAAACAATCATTGTTCCGGAAAATACAACAGCAACAATTTCTGGCGCATCGATCCTCCAAAAACCAATAAAGTTGACCGATTCAACCTCAACTCTTCACATGGCTCTAAGCAGCCGACTTGACCAAACAATCTATTTGAATGGAGGCACCATAATTTTGGATGGAGATTTGGCCTTTACAAGCAATGCAAAAATCTTAGGCGGTGGAAGAATAAATGTTGCCGGCAAAAAACTAATGCTTCCCGGTGGAGATTTTGCCGACGGAGAGATTACTTATGACAACGCTCAAGACGTGACATTAACTGCTAACACAACTTACACAACACTTCAGTCAATTACTGGAACAACGGCCGATTTTTTGGGTGATGGATTTGACTGTACACTCGCTACTCCCAATGGACGAATTCGGCTTGCCGTAAATCCACAAACTGTATATTTTATAAACACACACTTTAAAAATATCGGCGGAGCGCGGGGAACTTCTAACTATGGAATTTTTGATATTTCGGCAACAGCCACAGCATATTTCCAAAACTGCACATTCGATCTTGTTTCAAGCTACACGCACAACCAAGGAACAATGGTTTTCAAACAAGGAAATAAAATACTGACACATGGATATAATTTCTGCGTTAACGGGACGGCCTTTCTTCAGGTTGCCGGAGGCGTTTTGGAATACGAAACTTTTGATAAATTAAAGACAAATCCATTTATTTTCTCAAACAAAGCCGCACAATTTTCTGTAACTTCGGATGGAATAATAAGATCATCGACAGCCCTAAACTCTGAATTTGACATGCTGGCCACAACAGATGTTATGAAGGATGACTTCACAATAGCAGCCAACACACCAATAAGAATTATTAATTCAACGCCAGCAAGCCCAAAATCCGTTTCCTTGGATGGTTCTGGATATAAAATTATATTTCCAAAATATGGAGCAAATCTTTTCAATCTTGATGCAAACGTAAATTTAACCGCCACAAACGTTTATTTTAGCAATTACAATAAAGATTTATTTTCTTATGGCGACGCAAATGCTTCAATAAAATTTGGTGCCGGATGCATAATCGATCTTAATTCAAGTGTAATTCTTGGATCGTCAGACAAAGCCTGGCAATTTGTTGGAGATAGCACGCTTCAAGGAAGTGAAGGAAACTTAACAATAAATTCAGCCAATAAAATCACTGTTGGCTCTTCAACAACCCTTAAAATCGCCGGCATGACAATATTTATAAATGATCCAAGTGCAATTTCAATGACTGACTCGACCTCAAAAATAATCTTTGAAAAATGTAAACTAAAAATTGGTTCTGGTGGCATGACAATTTCTGCAGGAAACATCGATATTTCTGACGATGTTGAAATATTTGGTGGAGATAACGCTACTGTCAGTGGATTGTCAACGTTTACCTTCAGTTCACCCGGGCAATTCAATATTTTGTCTTTTTCACGTCTTGCATTAAACCGATACACTAATTTCGATTATAAGGCCAATCCATCATCGGATGCTGGAATTGTTTATAATCAAAAACGACACTTTAAAATTTCCAATCCATCAGCAACTCTCGAGCTCAAAGGTGGAACTTTGCATTCGACAACAACGGGATTGGCTTTGGATTATGGTCGGCTTTTGGTCAGCGACACCTCAAAATTAGTCTCTGATGGTCTGAATGGAACAGAAGCTGAATTAGGCTCAGCGCTTGATTTGTACATTGCTCCTGGATGCTCGCTGTTGGTCACAGGTTCGCTGTCATACAAACCGACAACGTTCCCTTAGTAGCAATTAAAATAAAAGGTTTGTTGAGAATGGTTTTTGTGAACAATTATTCTGCCATGAAAAACCATCAAATTCATAATTTGAGTTCCTAAAAATTTTATAAAAAGATGCTTATTCAAAGATCCTATTTAAAAATCTTAACTTTATTACTTTCAAGTACAAGTTTATTGCTTTCAATTCCGCAATTTGGAAGTCGAACTTCGGCAATCGAGCTTGTTGGAAGCTCCTCATATTTAATTTTAAAAAAAGACATCGATAGCATAAATGGCCGAGTATACATTGCCGACGAGGCTGCTGGGCGCGTTTCCGGAGGCAAACTATTTTTAAGCAATGGAACCCTTAGCATTGGAGACAAAGATCTCATAATGACGGCAACCTATGATTCAACATCAAACAACAGGGTTTATTTGCTCAATGGAAATGCAATTACTCTTCCACCTGGCAACAGTGTAGACAAAGAACTTTATGTCGTCTCTGGCGCAACGGCATCAATTTATGGATCTCCAATGCTTACAAAACAAATAACACTTCAGGACTCGACTGCAATTTTAAA
>CAYTZU010000032.1:0-9868 GCA_964442725.1 uncultured Pseudomonadota bacterium | reverse complement strand
TCTGATCTTTTTAAGCATTTTATTGGCGCAAACATTTGGTTTGAGCTGTTGCAAAGCCATTCAATTAACGCTTTTTCATGGGCTTTTATCATACATGAACGTTGTCGACAACGTGGCAAAAGGGATGTCGCAGTATTATTCCGAGGTTTATACCGTTGCCACCGCCATGGATAAAATAAAGAAACTCGATGAGGAAGGTAAGTTTTCATTCTTTGTTGTCGACGAAATGTTTTCTGGAACAAATCCAGAGGATGCCAGATCAATGCTTGAGGCCATTTGTCAAGACGCTATTTTAATGAAAAACAGCCTTTGGGTGATTTCAACCCATCTGCCAGGAGCGGCCAAATCAATCATCGAAAAAACAGCTGGTAAATTTGGTGGTCTGATGATCTCGTTTATAGAAAACGCTGATGGAACAATGATTCCTGAGCACAAAATTATGAAAGGTATTTCCACTCAATCGACAGCCTTTGACGTTGCGCTCAAAGCTGGACTGGGCAGGAATATTGTTGCAAAGGCTCAAGAAATTAGACAAGGCTTGACTGCTCACTAATTTTTATGAATTTTTTCCTCTGAGAAATTTATGAATTTGAAATTCTTTACAAGTTTTCTACTACTGCTTCTTTTGACTGGAAACTGTTTTTGCCCACCATCAAAAGAGGTTTTGGAAATTGTTGATCAAATCGGGCAATTCAGCAATTATCATGGACTTGCCGACTCCGTGTTGGGTGATCAAGGAATTTTGCAGTCTTTTCCAGCCAAAAAAATGCTTGATCAGGTAATTCCAGAGTTTGCATTGAATTTCCACAACCAAAAAAGTTTTGTCAACTTTGATCTTTTCGATTTGGAAGACTCAAAAATGGTCAGGATAGACACAACCGATCAAGGAGATCTTGCCGGAACTCGTGCTTTGCCAGAAATCCAGGAGGCCTATGGAAAAGCTCGATTAGAAATTTCCGTTGAAAGGCTTAAAGAGTTGGCTCGCTCAACAAAAGTTGTTGTCCATCCAGACTTTATTCCGGCCGTTTTTTTTAAAAGAATTCAAAAAAAGGATTTTTATTCAAAAATTAGGCCTCAGGAAAAGCGATCTTTTGTCCAAATTAAATATCTGGCCACAAATAATGGTGCTGTAAAAATATTTTCAGAGCCTGGCGTTCCACTTTCTAATTCAATACTTTTTGATAGAGCGATGAAAACCTCTTTGATGGCACTTTCCTCAAACATTTGCGTTTCCTTTGACACAATTTTTTTCGTCGAGCAAGAAATTGACGATGCAACCGGAAAAGCCTTTACAAAGCTGCGTAATGGAGATTTGTCTGGCAATGTCCCCGTGCTTGTTCTGGCTGTGCCTGGCTTAAATTTGGCTTATGGTGTTTCAAAAAATGGCAAGATTTATGATGGGAAAGGCCGTGATATCACTGAAATTTTGATCGAAAATATGTGGAAGGTTGTCTTGGAATCGCTAAAAATTAGAGGCGTTAGATATGCTTTTTTCCCAGCCATCGGTTTGGGAGCCTTTGCTCCAAAAGGACGAGAGGGCAGAATTGCCAAGATTTATTTTGAAAAACTGGCAAAACTATTGTCCAAGGAATATCAAGGCGATTTTGACGGAATTTTTTTAAATCCAAAGCCGAATCATTCAAAGCTTCTTAATCAGATAATTTCCAAGCAAAATAAAACACAAGGTTTGAACGATGTTTTAATAAATTATCCCCACGACGTAATGTTTGCTGCAATCGAGTTGTCAAAGGCCGGAATTCGATGCGGGCTTTTGGATCCATCTGATGCCGACGTTATTTGGGGAGTTGCCCATCCGGGCCAATATTGCCTTTATGGAGACTATGTTTTTGAAGAGCACATCGGCGGAACCTCGACGGCATGCTTAAATTCTAGAGGCGTTTTTCCGGAAGGTTACACACAAAATGTTGTAGAAGTCAGAACCAATTTAGCAGGTAAAGGGCTAAACCATGGGCAAAAATCACTTTTTAGGGTGGTTTTGGACAAAATAAAAAAGGCCTTTTGAGAAATGCCTATAAATCAAATAAGCTTGGATCGATAAGCTCAAACTCTATTTTTAGATTTAGCAACACGCAAACTCATGATTTTTATCAGTTCCAAATCATTTTTCCGAACAAAAAAGACCATCTTTGTACTTTTAAGCCTTTTTTGTGGCTTTTTGCGGGCTGATGAACCTCAAGCCGTCGTCCAGGTCAAGCCATCACAAGATCATGAACTCTCTTTTGAAGAAATTTTTTCACAACTCGAGCTTTTTTTGGATGATAAACTGCGACCTCGACTTGAGGCAAAGCAGATCTCAAAGAGCAAAGGGAAAACTTTAACTGGTAAAGAAAAGCGTGAGCTTGATAAAGAGCTGGCCTTAATCCATTCGGGATATCAGAGCATTTATAAAGCGCTTGGGACGACCGACAAAAGCTTTGAGCAAGGCGAGTTTAAGCTCACGCTCGGACAGGATTCATTTAGGCATCTGCGACTTTTATGTGGTGACCAAGGAAGTCAGGACAAATCGATTTGGACAAAACTTGATAGAACTGGAACCTGTTTTGGTCAGGCAGTTCTAGCCAAAATGCTTTTAAGCCCGACAACAAATTTAGAACTTTTAAAAGCTCGACAAAGTTTGTTGAAAAAAATGCTTGAAGATCAAGCCTTTTTCAATTATTTGAATCAAAGTATTAGAGCGATAAAGCGTGTTCATAGGAATTTAATTAAAATATTTGGAACCGATCCATCCGTAGATTATGAAAACATTTTGCATAAGAGCTATGGCCTTTTTTGGCAAACTCCAGGAGAGTCTGAAGATTCTAGAAGGAGTTTGATTTCAAGATTATTTAATAAATTAACTCTAGGACTATTTAAGGGAAAAGCTAAATATCTTGATCAAATAAGCTTTTCCAATGATTTCAACATTGTTTTATTTGGAATTTTGGGCCGAGCAAGCAATTTTTATACCACTAGTATTTTAATGCGAAAAAATTTTGAAGAAATAAGTTCTAAAAAATTCAGAATAGATATTTTGAACCAAATAACAGGGTCTAATAGTGGCTCTATTATTAAAAGAGGACATGAATTAGGGGCATCATTTCTTACTATCTGGTACACATTCGTTTGGCCATTTTTTCAGACACAATATTTTTATCAGTCGAGCATTGATTGGGTTAATGCAATAAAAAAGTCACTTAGACAGTTTGGTTCAATGCGAAAGCTTTTTGATAATTACAAAAAACTATCAGCAATTGTTAATAACCTTGATCCAGAGACGCAAAAAGCCCTTAATCTATTTCAAATTTCGGCCGAAGACCTAGAAAAGAAAATAAATAAAAATTTGCGATGGCTTTCAAAAAATTTGTCGAAGACAAAGACTCCTGGCGGGTTTTTAAAGGCCTACAAAATGATCTACGAACTACGCGCAGAAATGGGCTATATTTTGGCCTCCATTGGACAGATCGATGCATTTTTATCGATGGCAAAGCTGTACAAAGAACTTTCGGCCAAGAAAAAAGGCCTTTGTTTTGCGCAATTTATTGACTCAGATGTTCCAAAAATTAAAGCGCAAGAGGCCTGGGACTTCAGCCTTGATGCCTGTGTTGCCGTGCCAAGTAATTTTGAGTTGGGTGGCGGAGATGATTTCCACAACGGAATTTTAACCGGGCCAAACACAGCCGGAAAATCGACCTTTATGCGCTCGGCATTTTTAAACATTTTGCTCGCTCAAACATTTGGCCTTGGCTGCGCGCACTCGCTTGAATTAACGCTTTTCCATGGGCTCTTTTCATACATGAATGTGGTCGACAACATCAGCAAAGGCATGTCCCAATTTTATTCCGAGGCCCACACAGTCACTCAGGCTTTGAATCGGATAAAAGATCTGGCCAAAGAGGGCAAAACGTCCTTTTTCATGGTCGATGAGATGTTTTCAGGCACAAACCCAGAAGATGCTCGCTCGATTTTGGAGGCTATTTGTAAATCGATCTGCAAAATTGATAAAAGCGTTTGGATAGTTTCAACCCACTTGACCGGTGCGGCCAGCGCCATCATCGAACAAACAAAAGGCAAATTTGGTGGGCTTATGGTCAATAATTTTGTTGGGCCCGATGGAAAGGTCGTCTTCGATCACCGAATCGTTCCTGGAGTTTCGACGACATCGACGGCCTTTGATGTCATCACCGATGTTGGCTTGGACATGGAAATTGTTGATGATGCACGGATTATTCAAAAAAACTTGGTCCATTGAATTTAGTTGGTTAATTGTTTCCATTTGAAATAATTTAAAGTTTTTTTGCTTTTATTTTTCAAAAAATGGCTTTTATTAAGTGATTTTAATGATTGAGATTCAAATTATTAGGCTTTCAGCTATTATTGAAATAGTGCTTCTTTGTTTAATCCACCACATATGGGCTATGACTTTATGAATTTTAGATTTTTTTTAAGGACAAATATTGTCTTGATGCTTTTGATTGTTTGTCCTGCTCTAATGAGTGATGCACCGGAGATCCAAACAAGCTTGGAATTGTCAAATGGTCGAGAGGTTAGCTTTGATAAAATTTTTTATGAAAGAAATTTACCCCTTCGGAAAGAAATTGAGGATGAGCTTAAGCAAAAACTGCAATTAGAAGACAAAATTTTAAAAATAGATGAGAAGAAAAAGCTCGATAATGATATAACCACCATTCATTGTGGTTATCAAACAATTTATAAAATTTTGTCAAAAACTGATCATGCATTTGAACACAAAGATCATGCAGTTCTTCTTGGAGAAGAAACCTTTCGACATTTGAGGATTTTATCAGGGGATCAAGGAAGTCCAGAAAAATCAATTTGGTCAAAACTTGATCGAGCAAATACTCATTTTGGATCTGCCGTTCTAGCCAAAATGCTTTCAACGCCGACAACGAACTTGGATCTTTTGAAGTCAAGACAGGCTATTTTAAAAAAACTGCTTGAGGATGAAGAATTTTTCGATTCGCTTGAAGTACTCAGCAAAAACATAAAGTCTATTCAAGATGATTTACTTGGAATTTTATCAATCGACCCTGTAGCTGATTACAGTAATATTTTACATTCAACCGGATTTTTGAACCTTTGCAAACTTGATGGAAAATCATTTTTAGGCGCAATTAACAGAAATGTGATAGCAAACAATGCGATTTGCGGAGCTAGACTGTCAGCTCAGATGTTTTTGTTTATGTCTGTAGTTCCTGTTTATGCGATACTAGCTTATTTGGCTTATCAAAAAAGATCCGCTATTGGTGATTTTTTTTCGATATCGAATTTGAAAAGTTTGCTTAAAGCAAGTCCTTCTGCGATTAGAGATTTAATTTCAGGAATTCGAACGAATTCGTTTAAAGTGAATGCTGTTGCAGCAGGTTTTTTATCGTTATATTCATCTTTGCTGATTTCTGAGGTAATTATGTTAGGATGTATTCCATTTTTGATTTACAAGAGTATTTGCAATTGGATTACGGCAATACAAAAATCCTTTAAGCAATCGGGTTCAATGCGAAAGCTTTTTGATAATTACAAAAAACTATCAGCAATTGTTAATAACCTTGATCCAGAGACGCAAAAAGCCCTTAATCTATTTCAAATTTCGGCCGAAGACCTAGAAAAGAAAATAAATAAAAATTTGCGATGGCTTTCAAAAAATTTGTCGAAGACAAAGACTCCTGGCGGGTTTTTAAAGGCCTACAAAATGATCTACGAACTACGCGCAGAAATGGGCTATATTTTGGCCTCCATTGGACAGATCGATGCATTTTTATCGATGGCAAAGCTGTACAAAGAACTTTCGGCCAAGAAAAAAGGCCTTTGTTTTGCGCAATTTATTGACTCAGATGTTCCAAAAATTAAAGCGCAAGAGGCCTGGGACTTCAGCCTTGATGCCTGTGTTGCCGTGCCAAGTAATTTTGAGTTGGGTGGCGGAGATGATTTCCACAACGGAATTTTAACCGGGCCAAACACAGCCGGAAAATCGACCTTTATGCGCTCGGCATTTTTAAACATTTTGCTCGCTCAAACATTTGGCCTTGGCTGCGCGCACTCGCTTGAATTAACGCTTTTCCATGGGCTCTTTTCATACATGAATGTGGTCGACAACATCAGCAAAGGCATGTCCCAATTTTATTCCGAGGCCCACACAGTCACTCAGGCTTTGAATCGGATAAAAGATCTGGCCAAAGAGGGCAAAACGTCCTTTTTTATGGTCGATGAGATGTTTTCCGGCACAAACCCCGAGGATGCTCGATCGATCTTGCAGGGCATCGTTGAATCGGCCTGTAAAATCGATAAAAGCATTTGGATTGTTTCAACCCACTTGACCGGTGCGGCCAGCGCAATCATTGAACAAACAAAGGGCAATTTTGGTGGGCTCATGGTCAATAATTTTGTTGGGGCCGATGGAAAGGTCGTCTTCGATCACCGGATCGTCCCTGGAGTTTCGACAACATCGACGGCCTTTGATGTTATTGCCGATGTTGGCTTGGACATGGAAATTGTTGAGCGGGCTCGCGTGATCCGCGAAGGTTTAAGTCGCTGAAGGCGTTCGATCTTTTGATACCTAGATAAACTGCTTTTATTTATGTATTTTTAGTCTGAAAAATTTACGTGGAAATCAAAGCAAAAGTGAATTTGAGTTGGGCAAACTGCTTAAAAAAAACTTGATATCAATTTTTATTATTTTTGTATTTGGACTGACCATATTTTTAACTAAAAACTTAGTTAGAAATGATCGATTGGCCTATCAAATCGCAAATCCAAAGATAAAAACAATTTCCAAAATCATTGATGCCTACGGTGTTTTAGAGGTCAAAGATAGTTTAAAAATCGGAAGCCTTGTTACAGGAATTGTCAAAAAAGTTTTAATTCAAGAGGGCCAAAAGGTCAAAAAAGGGCAGGTTTTGGCCATCATAGACAATGGCAAAGAAGATACCGAGGTCGAGCTATGCAAGGCCGAAATATTTGCTCTTTCTGGAAAGGTTATTTTCCAGCGTAATCATTTTGCTCGGATCAAAGAGCTCTTTATGGAAGGCTTTGTTAGCCAGGATGAGTTTGAGCAGGAACGCGGAAATATCGTCGATTTAGAGGGGCGGCTGAAAGTTGCCAAAATAAAATTGCGCAAGGCAAAACTCGAGTATGAAAATACCCAAATAAAAGCTCCAGAGGACGGAACTGTTGGAATTGTCGGGGTCACGGAGGGTGAGGCGGTCACTTCAAGCTTAAACGCAACTGTTTTATTTGAAATGGCGCGCGATCTCTCTGCGCTACAGGCCGTTTTTCAGGTCGATGAGACCGACATTGCCTGGATTGCTGTCGGTCAAGATGTCACTCTCACCTTTGAAGCCGGTCAGACCGTTGTTTTGGATGGCAAAATAAGCAAAATTGGATTCAGTCCACGGACAAAAAATGGTGTTGTGACCTTTAAGGTTTTTGTCGATGTCAATGATGAAAATTTGAGATTGCGCCCAGGAACCTCCGTTTCAGCCTCAATCATTACTTGCCAGGCCAAAAATGTTATGAGCTTGCCAGGACAGGCTTTTTCAATTGGTGAGGCGGCAATTTGTGCGATCAGCAAAAAATTAAAATATGATTTTGTGCCGCTCTGCCCAGAAAAACCCGGAGTGCAGAGCAAAAAAACTGTTTGGGTCGTCAAAGGCAATAGTTTTGTTGAAAAAGAGCTTGCCGTCGGCATAAACGATGGTGTTAATTATCAGATAATTTCAGGGCTTGAGCCAGAAGAAAATGTTGTTGTCGACATCGATGAAAAAAACGTTAACGAAGAGCTTTTCAAAAAAGCCTTTAAAAAGTTTTAAAAATTTATGAGTGAAATAGAGATTATTCGCACTGCTTGCATGGCCCTTTGGCATAGACGAGGACGTGCATTTTTGACGATGATTGGCGTTGTAATCGGGGTTTGTGCGATCATTGCAACCCTTGCAATTGGGGCCGGAGCGCGCAAAAGCGTCAAAGATAAAATTTATTCAATGGGCGAAAATCATCTCTTTGTCTACAGAGGAGTGATCGAATCGGGCAAAAAGGTTTCTCGTTCAAACACTGCTCCCACGAAATATTTAACGATCAAGGATTTGAAGGCGCTTTGCGAACAAATTGATGAAATTTTGTCGATCTCACCAATGACGATAAGAAACGAAATAATCAGCTTTGGGTCGAAAAACATCGATGTACAAGTAAAATCAGGAAATGAGTCGATTTTTGCAATTTTAAAAAGAAAAATTGAGGAAGGAAATTGTTTTACGCAGGATCAGGTTTATAAAAAATAAAAGGTCAATGTTTTATACAATAAACTAGCCAAAGAGCTCTTGGGCAGCGGAAATCCAATTGGTAAAAAGGTAAAAATTAAAAATATGATTTTCACCGTCATAGGAACGACAAAAAAGATCGAAAATTACTTTGGAATTTCCGACCCAAACATGGAGGCCTATGTAATTTTTGATGTGGCCAAGCAATATCTTTTAAAGGAACGAGACAATCGAGTTGGCGCAATTGTCATGAGCTCGAAGACAAGGGAAAGTGTAAATGTTGTTTCTCGCAAAGCACATCGAATTTTACGGGCAAGTCATGCCTTAGGCCCACAGGATAACGATGATTTTACAATAATTGATCAGCAAAGTATTGAGGGCGCAGCTGACGCCTCAACACGAGTGATCACGCTGCTTTTGCTCATCATTGCGACAATTTCGCTCATTGTCGGAGGCGTTGGAGTGGCCAACATTATGCTAGTTTGTGTGGCCGAGCGAACTCGTGAAATCGGCATCAGGATGGCTTTGGGTGCGACCAACAGTGTGATCATGCGACAATTTTTGTACGAGTCGATCATGTTGTGTGGATTTGGAGGGCTTTTGGGTGTTTTTTTAGGGGCGCTGATTTCAAAAATATTAGCTTTGGCAACGGGCTGGAAGATTGTTTTGAGCCCTTGGACGGTGCTCTTTGCTTTTTGTTTAACGACTTTTGTTGGCCTCGTTTCTGGCTATTTTCCAGCAAAAGCTGCTTCCAAGTTAAATCCAGTCCAAGCGCTTGAAGAACATTGAACAAGCGTCGAGCTCGCGCACAAAGTGAAGATATCTTTGGTGACAACATTCTTTGGCGTATTATTTTTTTGAGTGAGTTTAGCCTTCTGTCGTCAGATTGTAAGGTTCTGGCCAACTATAAGAGGCTAGCCCAGGCCCAGGTTCTTGCGGGTTTGATTCGGGCTCTGGCTGTCGATTTTGAGGGGCAGGAGAGACTGATGCGGGCAATTGCTTATCAAAATCTGGATGTGGTGGCATTGCTTGGGGATTTGTTGTTGGTGGAACGCTTTGTGCGATTGCTTCCAAATTTTGACCGTTTATCTGATTTGAAGGTGTCTGAGAACTTTGCTGGACTGTGCTTTGTGCGGCCGTCATTGCTGTTGCCAAAAGCGATTTTAATTTCAGAGCGGCGGCTTGAGCTTCTTCGGGCGTTTGTGGAAGACGCTTCAATTCATCAGGTAAATAAGGCCAGAGCGCGGTTATCCATTCCTGATAATTTGTTGAGGTTGTTTCTTGTGGCAAAGCGGCCGCCGGAGTTGGTTTTTGTGGAATTGTTGGCACGTTTTGACTCCGCTGGCTTGCTCGATCTGTTGGATTTATCGAAAAATCTTTTTGTTTTTGATCTATCTCAGAGCTAATGGCCGTGGCATTTTTGTTTGGCTGGGTTTTGAGTAAATTTTGAACAATTGCCTCGAGGTTTGAAATCCGCTTTTGCATCGTTTCCAAATCACTTTCTTGAGCCATGTCGAGCTCCGTTGTTTTATTGAGTGCGTCTTGGAGGGATTTAATTGCCTCCCAAATTGCATCAAATTGCTCTTGATGTTGATCTT
>CAYTZU010000031.1:0-9903 GCA_964442725.1 uncultured Pseudomonadota bacterium | reverse complement strand
TGGCTCGACAATGTCTTTGCTCGACCTGCCAACGGTTAACAATGACAAGGTTGAGGGCAGCGATTACAAAAAAATAATTGATAAAATGCGCAATAATTCAGTCTTTTGGCGTGAACAGCCAGTTCTAGCGCGAGGTCTTACCTCGGTCGATCCAACGATGGAAGCATTGGATGAATCAGAGGAGCTAAGCGGGGCAAAGCCTATAATTAAAGCTTTTTGGGAGATTGATAAACACTTTAATCATGAGCGAGTTTGTCATTTTTATACCTATGGATGGAGTGGCCTTTTAAGCCAACAACGACGAAGGAAAGAGGCTGTCCGTTTTTACAATGAATTAACCGAGGAGCTTGAGCGACTTGAGGAGGAGGAAGGCATTTTTGAACCCAAAATTGAGATCATTTCACATAGCCATGGAGGAAATCTTTCGCTCAATTTGGCTGGGGTTTATCATACTTTAAATGATGGAATGGATGATTTAATTGATTCAAAATTGCCAACAAAAAAAGAATTTGCCGATCAAATAAATTGCTTAAAATCAAAGGAGGAAATCGAGCGGCCTGAGGGGCTCCAACGACGATTTGATTATTTCCCAACAAAGAAGGATTTAAAAATTGATCGCTTGGTTATGATTGGCACGCCGGTCCAGCCAAAAACTTATGCACTTGCCGGTTCGGAAATGTTTGGCCAGGTTTTAAATATTTATTCTGATCAGGATTCGGTTCAAATGATGGATTACGTTTCCTGTTGTTCGGATACCGATAACCGAACCTTTAAACTTAAAGAGGATTTGGCTGACAGAGATGTTTATCAAGTAAAGGTTTCGATAAGCTCATTTGATGTTTTTTCAAGTGGCTCTTCGGCTAAAACTTTGAAAAATGCTGATGAGAGCGCCTCTTTGCCTTGGTGGAAGGTTTTCATGGGGATGAGAAGTACCTCTCGGTCTAGCTGGGATCCAACGCACAAAGAACTTTGGTTTTTGGTCGATGATTTTGCCCAAGATGAGCCAGAAGTTTTAAAACCCCTTCCTGTCGCCGCTTTTGTTCCAATGATTGTCTGTGCAATTGATGAGGGTCTTTGGGATGAAAAAGAGCTGGACATAGACTTTTCTGTTCAAGGTAATCGATTGGTCGTCAGCGTCTGCAAGCATGGAACTGGTGAATTCAAGGTGGCAAAAAAGATTCCTTATAGCCTGGTAAAAAAGCTTCGTAAATCTGCAGCAGGAGGGATTGTTAGGGCGCAGGATTTGGAAAAAATAAAGGCGTTTATGCAAGAGTTGATGGATTATTGGAAAAAGATACGCGCCGGTAGCTAGCTTTTTTGTCGTCTAGACATTATCCTTTAATGAGCTTTTTGCCACTTTCAGCTGTGGTTTTTGATGCTTGAATAGATTTTACACAGACCATGCTTTAAATTGGCCATTTTTTACTTTATGGTCAGCTTTTCAATAATTTTTTGAAATTGGAGCTTTAGAGAGATGCTTTTCCGTCCTAACACGAAAAAAAATATTCTTTTTATAAGGGGATTAATTTTCCTCATTATTTTTTCATTTTCAAAAACATCATTCTCTGCGACTAATCTGTCCGATAAGAGTGATAAAATAATTGAAGAGATCATTGTTTCAGGAAACAGAAAGATCAATGAAAAGTCCATTATTTCAAAATTATTATTCAAAGAGGGTGATTCATTAAAGCTACTGAGCAAAAAATCTAGTGATTCTTTGAAAAGAGTCGCTTTTATGGGGTACTTCTCAGAAGGAAGTTTGAAGCTAAAAACTCAGGCTGGCAGCAGTTCGGATAAAGTAAAGGTTGTCATTGAATTAGATGAAAAAAAGCTGCTTTCCGGTTATGAATTTGAGGGCAACACAAACGTCGGAGTAAAAAAGCTTAGAAACAGTCTTGAATTAGACTCAGTTAGGGCCGTTGATGCCGATGATATCGAAAGAATGTGTCGCCAAATCGAAAAAGTTTATAGAAAAGAGAATTATTTGGCAGCCAAAGCTAGTGGAACGTTAGTTGCTGATGGGCCTGAAAGTGTAAAAATTCTATTTTCAATTGAGGAAGGTCAAAAAACAAAGGTTTTAAGAGTTAAATTTGTTGGCTGTAAAAAGATTTTGGAGCGTAAATTAAGGGATGTTTTGGCGACCAGAGAGGACTGGATTCTTTCAGCTGTTGATGGCGCTGGAAAATATGACAAAGACATGGTTGAACGCGATAAACATGTCATAGAGCAATTTTACCAGGACCATGGATATTTAAATGTAGCCGTTCCAGAGGTAAAGATCGAAAAAGCGAGCAATAACAAAGACCTTGAAATAACCTTTTATATCGAGGAAGGTGAACTTTACACGATTTCCAGCATTGGAGTTCCTTATGATAGCGAATTTAATGCTGAGTTAACCGAACAGGCGATTTTAATCAAAGAAGGGCAACCATACAGCCTTTCTGCACTCAAAGATTCTATGTCTAGACTTGAATATGTTTTCGGTGAAAGTGGATACATATTTTTAACCGTTTATCCAGAAATCATTCCCGACCACAAAAACTGCACCGTCAAAGTTAATTTCAACGTCGAGAAGGGCAATCGATATAAAATCAATGACATAGAAATAACTGGAAACAAGGTTACTCGAGATTTTGTCATAAGACGTGAGTTGTTGGTTCATGAAGGAATGCCAGCCGTTAAACGACTTATAGATCGATCACGAGAAAGGGTTGAATATTTAGATTATTTTGAGCGTGGATCGGTTGATTGGAAAATTCACAAAATTGATGATGAAAAAGTAAATCTTGAATTGATTGTTAAAGAAAAGAAAAATGGACAGGCGAGCGTTTCTTTAAATTATGGTCAAAATACCGGGGGTAAATCGACACCAGCCGTTGTCTTTGACGCGCACAAACGCAATTTTAAAGGAATTGGTTGGGATGTCGGTGGAGGACTACAAATCGGTGAAGGCGCAATTAAATTAGCCTTTCTTGATTTTGAAAACCCATATTTGTTTGACCGAGATGTGACATTTGGCTGTCGAAGTTATGTAAGTCGAGTCGATTTTGACTGCTTTGATCCAACAGAAGAGACAATTGGCGCTGTAACTTCGGTTGGTTTTGGTTTGAATACCTTTGGCCAGAGACTTCGATTTACCGGAGAAGTAGGTCTTGAGAGTGTTGATTATAAAATCCCTTCAAATGATCACATTTTTGATAAATCAGGCAATTTCATTGGTGGTTTGTCGACGCTTGCATCATCTGAAAACATGGCCTTTAGGCGATACAAAAATGATTTCTTTACCGGTGGAGATTATGCCTGGTTTGGTGGCAAAGTTTCTTTGGATAATTTGAATTATCGTGTAAACCCAACAAAAGGCTGGAGTCTTGAACTTCGTGATAAGGTGGCGCTCTCAGGATTTGGATCCTCTGGATCAACCGATTCCCGAATTGAAGGACACTCAATGTTCAAGCTTGAATTGGATGCTGCTTTTTACTGGCCGATAATTGATAAGAGCGATAGGCTCGTATTTTCTGTTAAATCGCGACTTGGAATAGCCGAGCCTCTTTTTGATTCTCGAAAGATGCCAATTATTCACAAAGAATTATTTAAAGTTGGCGGGGTTCATTCGATGCGAGGTTTTCGATGGGGTGAGGCTGGTCCATTATTTAAAACAGATAAGGATTCTTGGCCTATTCCAATTGGCGCAAAGAGAATGTTTGTGACCAATTTTGAGCTATCAACGCCACTTTGTGGTGGAGCAAATGCTCCAATTGGATTCCTGTTCTATGATCTAGGGGCTGGCTGGAATGCTCAGCGAATTAATCTAACGAGCAATGAAGTTGATTCCTACGTTGTCAACGATAAGTTCAGTCTTCGTCATGCCGTTGGAGTGGGAGTTAAATTTTCAGCGCCTTATCCGATCAGAATTGACTATGGATATAAATTGAATCGAAGAGGAGGTGAAGCGGCCTCGGATTTGAGTATAAGCATGAATGTGCCGTTCTCATAGGAAAACCAAAATTAATTGGCTTTTATGGGGAATGATCATTTAATAAGGCTTTTCTTGGCTGTATTCAAGTAATTGACCATTGAAAGCGCACCACGTAATTTTAGCGTGGCTGTCCCAGGAGTAAATCCTTAGGCCATCTTTGGAGATTTCAACTTTTCGAATTGATGAGGTATGCCAGATTAAATCATAAAGGTGTAGATCATTGCCCGAGTAAATCTCAATTTTGCCGTCTGAAAAGCAGTGAGCGACGTGAGTTATTTTGCTTTTATTCCCTGGGCAAAGATAAAAAGAGCTCTCCAGTCGTACCGGTTTTTCATCTTGATACAATTTTTGGTCTGTGTTAAAAGGGGCTTTCAAATTTGTCCATAATCCAAGTGCCAAAAGGAACATGAATTTATTATTCATCAGGAAGTTACCTTGAAAGGTTGTCTTATTTTAAGGCTAATTATTGTAATTAATTTGGGCCGGAATATAACAACAAACCGTGTGGTTTAAAAACATTTGTTTTAACAATTGATTTGATGAATTCAAGCTTATTAAGTGCTTTTGAAATAAAAGACTCAAAACCTAAAAAGTTAAACTCATTTTCAAGCCCAAAGAGTGGAATAGCTCAACGCGTTTCCCATTGATTGGAAGCTTATAAAAAACGCTTAAACTTGGAGCTACTTGAGCTTTTGTCATTGTTTTAAAATCAATAGATGCCTGAGCGATAAAATTATAAAAAATCTTCTTCTGCCAGCGTGCTGAATCGTTGACAATTGCTTTATCATAATTTGGATCACTGAAACTAATAAATTTGTCCTTTTTCTTATAAAGTATTTGCCAAGCCAAGAGTCCTGAGAAATTTTTGTTCTCAGTTTTTAGTTCAAAAAGCGTTGTGAATCGATAAGTCATTCCTGGTTCTCTTTCCGCTTTGACTTTGTCTGAGATGAAAAGCTCGGTCTGATCGGCTGTTCTCTTTAGTCTTCGCGAGCTTTTTTCTTTGGTTGAAAATAGAAAATCGGCTGAAGCGCAGACCCTAATTTTATCTTTAAAGAAGGCGTTCAGGCTAATTGTCAATGGAACGCCCAAGGCATTGTCATTGCCCCGAGGCGTGGAAAAAACATATTGTTGATCGCGAGGATCGGCCGTTGGAGCGCTGATTCCGACCTGTGCGAAAATATTTAAATAGCTGTCATTCCAATGTTTGTAACTCATGGTTTTGTTCCAGGAAAGCATAAAATGTAGATCGCCCCATGGTCGGTCATTATCCAGCGAATTTAATTTTAGGCCACCCAAATTTGAGTTTGTTAATTTTGGGAGGTTTTCCAGTTCAGCCTTGAACTCTGGAAGATTATCTAAAATAGCCTGCAAATCATCTGGCAGTGGGGTTAATTTGCTGGTCACATTTGAAAGATTTGTAATTTTTAATGGGAAATAAATGGCAAATCCGACTTCACCATATTTTTGGTCTGGGACACTTATGCTTGACCAAAAGTTCAAATCCCAGGCCTCTTTTTTTGCGTTTAAACTGTATTCTAGAATGTGACCATTGGAATCGGTCAACATCAATGGTGGGTGGAAAAATTTCTCCAATTCTGAGGTTAAAACCTCTGGATCGATCGAATAATCCATTGAGTGAATATAGGACTCAAGTGGACCATAAATTTGAGCCAGGTCGACTGTTTTGTAATCAGCATCTTTTCCCTTTGCCTGAAACCCATATTCAAAGTTGCAACCGGTTGTTAAATATTGATTTTTATTCTCGCCCTTTTCGCTGCTGGAAGGGCTTTTCCAATAGTTGTAGAGAATGTGATCGTCATAGACAAAATTTAAATTATTGCCTGAAAAAACCGCAGAAACTTTAGTCCAGGACATGAAAAAAAGGACCGAAAAACTAAATAAATTTAGCAGTAATTTTGTTTTCACCGTTTACTCCTGAATTCTTATTCCAAAATTCCCAGCAATTACTGAGGCTCCCGTTGCGCTGTCGACCCACGAATTGCAGGTTCTCAGATTTTTTTCACTTATGCTTTGAGTTGATCCATCATTGATGTTGACAACCAGATCTTCCTTTAATGAACCATTTTGTCTGTGGCTAGAACCATAAGCAAATGGAATACTTATTAAATTTGATCCCAGGCTTAATCGAGGATCTTTGGGATTATTTTTAATGTTTGAAATTAGGACAGCATTTCCAGTTTTAGTAATATTTTGGAAATATTTTTTGGCTAGTCCGGTTGCGGCTTTTGAATCACTTAAAAGATTTCCAAAGATCGGAATTGCATAAATTTTTGAAGTTGGATTTGAAAGCCCACCAGTGGTAATCAAAAGATTTGCGATCGGTGGATTAACATCGGTTGGAAAAATTAGGCTGGTATTGAAAATATTTGTCGTTATAAGCTTGATTTGGGCGATGTCGGTGATTTCTCCGAGTTGATTGGAAACATCGCAAAATCCATCTCTATTTACAACGTTATCAATTGAGTTTATTAAATATAGCTTGATCGAGCGTTGTTTTCCCTGAGTTCTGAGTGGAAGCGACGGATCAAGATCTTGAGCATTGCTTGTCAATAAATAACCACAATTTGAGTCGGGAAGCAACCTGAGAGATATGAGTCGCTCGTTATCCTTTGTTGAAAAGATTGAAATTGGATTTAATGCAGCTCGATTGATCGTTGAAGCTAGGAATTTATCTTGTGAAATTTGTATTCGATAAAGATTTTTGCTTGTCAGAGCATATAAAAAGTTCCTTGTTCCGCTGCTCAATGTTGTTTCTGCTCGAGCGTGTAGTTCAATTACTGGGTCAGCAATTCCATAAAGTTGCCTGAAATAAAGTTTACCTGCCGTTTCTGAGCTTCCTGAAGCTGGATTTGATTGAAAAATATCTAAATTAATTGGGCCAGTTGAGGCGCAAGCCCACCCCTGTCCATCTCCAAAGCCGCCAACACCAGGGCTTTTCGAGAATACGCCAAGACCGTTTGTTGTTCCTAAAAATAGCCAGCCACTGTTTTCAACATTTGCAATTCGCGCAATTTCTGAGCACAGAACTGCGCCCTGGCCAGCTGGAAGGGTGATTAATTTTGCCACTTGTGTATTTGAATAAGGATCGCTGTTTTGAGTAAAACCACTAGGAATTGTTCGATAAGGCTCTAGAGAATCATTTGTGCCTGCCTGTGCGCCAACCGAAAGGCCTGTCCTTGCTAAGAAAATTTGTTCAATACCCCCAAAAATGCTCAAAGAAACATTGCAAAGACCTTTGCTCTGGACAGCTGGAAAATGATTTGCACAAACAATGTTTTTGCAGTTGGCTTCAATGGCCTTCCCCAGTTTGAAAAGTCCGCCTTCATTCTCTGTTAAATTCCCCAAACCGAGCTCTGTTTTTGCCAGACCAAATGAGGCATTGAAAGTTTGATTAGGATTATCTTTGAGATCAAAGTGTAGCCAAAATTGGTTATTCTTTGAGTCGAAGAAAACATTGTAAACGCTATGCGCAATTCCAGCAACCCGTGTCCAAGGACTCCATCCCATAATTATTCCGGCCGAGTCAAAAATTGCACTGCTCGCCCAGACACCGCTTTCTTGCGCTCGATAGTTTGATGTTTCCGTTCCAGAAAGACCGAGTGTTGAAACAAAAACCGTTTGCCCAAGGACCATAATTGAGGAAATTTGTCCTCTCATTGAGACCGGAAGATTAGCCCCCCCGACTAGGGCTGGGCTGTCGGCCGAAGCGTTTGTAAGGCTTGCTGTATAAAAATCGCTTTGAACTGTGGGCAATGCTGAAAAATCCTTTTTTGAAAGCTTTCCGATTTCCGAATCACTTTGTGCAGCGTCTTGACAGAGAAGAGGAAGACAAAAAACCCTTCTGCATGCGGCATGATCCTCATCGCGGTAATTTATGTTTGCAACCAAGTATTTTCGACCAAAATTATCAGTCAAGGTTTTCATTAGCGGAACTGTGTAATTGTACAAACCCAGAAGGTTTTCAATTCTGAAGGAGACAATTCCGTTTTTTTGACCTGTGGCTGTGCTCAAAGGAGCTAGGCCTTCGGCGATAAATTTCCCAGTTTCATCAAATCGGCAGACCAAAAATGGCATTACATCGGCATTTGCGTCTATGTCATCAATGTGGCTAAAGGCGATGTAAAGTCGCTTTAAATCACTGTCCCAATGCATAGATCCGATTTTACGCAGAGACTTTTTGCCACAAATTGCGGTTAAATCGTTTGGTCCATGATTTGTGTCAGTGAAAAGGTCATAAGTATCGACAATTAAAGGATTTCCTGTTGTTGGATGGCTAAGGGTGGTGATTTGGCCGCTGTTTATATCCAGTGATATTATTCGGCCATTTAGGTTGTTGGCGTACTCATTTTTCCCATTTTGAAAGATGCCAATGATGATGCGGTCCTCAAGGACGAGGAATTTGTCAATTACACCGTTGTTTATGTCGCCGCCGTCTTTAAGAGTTTTTGTTATAATTTGCGACGGATCGGCCTTATCGATTATGTGGATTTGAGACAATGAATCGGTGGTTACGGCAACAATTTTTTTCGAATTTTGTCCAATTTGTTGGAAACTTTTATTTCTTAGAGGATGTCCACTGGGAGTCAGGGTTGAAAGGACAATTTTGTTGCCATCAACGATTTTGCCGACCATCAAAGATCGATTTCCGGCCGAAGAGCTTTCAGCTTCGGCTAAATAAATTTGTTGCTTGAGGTCATCGAAAATTGCGTTTTGGCACTGTGTTTGGCTATCGTACCTTGCGAATTTAGAAGGATATCCAGTGATGAAAACCTCTCCACCGGAAACTGTATCGTCAAAAACACTGGTTGCTGCGCCATTTGAGTCTCTTTTTATATTTTCAATTCTGGGCAAACAGACTTGACTGATTTGAACTGTCAAAATCATTAAAAACAGCCTAATAGAGCAATACTTTTTTGTTTTCCAGGTTAGCATGAATTTACAACTCCAATTTTCAGGACCTTTTTATAAGTCTTTTATTTAAGAATTTGGCAAAGATAAAAAAGCAAAAATTTGTTAGCCAATTATTAAAAAAGTGCCATTCAAATTTACAGGGTTTGCTCAAGTATTAACCAATATTAACCAAAATTAGATTTTTCGGCCAAATCTTTCCTATTTCTCGAGGAATTGAAAAGTTTTTTATTTCTGATAATAATGCTATTTGTGCCTCTAAATCACCTCATTAGGCTTGTGTAATCAAAATATTTGGTTGACGATGGAAGAAAAGGGGAAATGGTTGTGTTAAAAAGAGCATTTGATCAAAAGGCTATTTTCCAATTCTTGGGCAACCAAGCAATGCTTTTAGGGGTGTCTTTTTTAGTGATTTTTACACAAGCAAATATTTATCCAACTCAGGATGATTGCCATTGTGATGTCAAAACAATTCGATTGGCGCAAGATTCAACACAGGCTAAATTGGAAAAAATTCAAGAAATATTTTTGATCTTCCAAGAGAAGTGCGCTGAGTATGAGGCTTATGATAAAATATTAGTCAATTTGGATGGCTTGCTATCCATTGTCGAAGAACAACTGAAAAGTGAAGACTCATCCAAAATAACCTTAGCGCGACGCTCAATTGCTGCAAAGTCAAAGATATTCAAGATTTCCAGGCTCTTGGTGAAAACTTCTCAACAAAATTCAGTCAAAAGCTTGAAGAGTATTTATTTCCCAGTTTCAAAAATCTTTGGCTGGAATGGCAAAACTCGAAAGAGCCTCTTTGAAGGGTATAGGAAAAGGCGTCAATTAAAAATTCTAAAAAGAATAGAAGAAAGCCGTCTATTTAAGGTTATTGCAATTTTTGGCACACTTACTGGAGTCCTTTTTACATCCGAAAATTTAATAAGGCTTGCTTCAAAATCTAAAATGTGGATCTTTGGAAAGCCTAAGGGAGGTATCAGCCTTAACAACGC
>CAYTZU010000030.1:6020-10035 GCA_964442725.1 uncultured Pseudomonadota bacterium | reverse complement strand
CGATCTTCTCTTTGCAACGGAAAATGGTTATGGAAAACGAGTTAAAATTTCAAACTTCCGAACAGCGCATCGAGGTGGAATGGGCGTAAAAACAATTCCAGTGACCGGTCGAAATGGCTCAGTGGTTGGAATGGTGCAAATCCTTGATAACTCAAATGTTCTTTTAATCGACAAGGTGGGCAAAATAATCCGCTTGGATCCAGAAGAAATTCGCACAATGGGTCGACAGGCAAACGGTGTTCGACTTATAAAACTGGATGCCGATCAAAAGCTCTCCTCCGTTGTCGCCTTTGTTCAAGATGAAGAAGGACAGGGTTCAGACTCTGGACTTTCCAGTGATGGGCAAGGAAAAAAACCTGGAATTCCTCAACCGGATTTGGATGATCCAGAAACTTTGGCTACAGGTCAAGGTGAAGCTCAAATTTCCTTTAAACCAGCGCAAGAAGAAGCGGCTGACGATCAAGGATTTGAAATAATTGAACAAGGCGAAATCGAAGAGTTTGAAATTGAAGAAAACTGGCCTGAGATCGAGGATTCAGAGATTTTAGTTGAAGGCGACGATCAAGAGGATGAAAACACCGATATCTTTTCTGCCTACAAAGATAAAAAAGCGGTAAAGCCACGCGATAAAAAGCAAATTGTAGAAGGCTAAACAAACAAAAAGATGCTAAAACAACAGGAAAAACTTAGACAATTAATCACTCAATTTTGGCTCACAGAAGGCGTTGGACCGATCTTTGTCAAAAAACTTTTGATTGGTCTAACCGACTTTGATTTTTTAACTTGTCAGCAAAAAAAAGAGTTTGATTTTGATGCCTTTGATTTTAAAAATGCCGACCCTGATGAACTTTCAGCTCTTTGTGGCCTTAGCAAACGCGATATTTTAAATTGTCAGCAAAACTTGGCAAAAATTGATATCGTAGAAAAAGAGCTTGAAAACTTGGACAAATGCGGCGCAACACTGACGACAATCATTGACGAAGATTATCCGCCACTTTTGAGACAAATTTATGCGCCGCCTCCAGTTTTAACTTTCCGTGGGGAGATAAAAACAGACTGGCAGAAGAGCATTGCAATTGTCGGAAGCCGATCAATTAAAAATTATGCGATCAGAAGCCTTGACTTGCTCCTTCCATCTCTTTTGCAAAATAGCTTTACAACAATTAGTGGTGGAGCAATCGGCGTTGACTCTTTGGTCCATCAAAAAAGCTTAGATTTTGCTGGAAAAACTGTCGTCGTTCTAGGCTCTGGACTTGAGAGTCCATATCCAAAGTCAAACGAAAAACTCTTTGAAAGGGTTGTTGAAAAAAATGGACTTATAATTTCGACATTTCCATGTAAAAGCCCTGCCGTCAAAGGCAATTTCCCAGCCAGAAACCGCGTAATTGCGGGTCTTTCACCGGCCTGTTTAGTCATTCAGGCAGCCGAGCAAAGTGGAGCCCTGATTACCGCTGATTTTGCGCTCAGTGAAGGTCGCGAAGTCATGGCAATTCCTGGACCAATCGATGATCCAGCCTTTAAAGGCAACAACAATCTTTTGATCTCAGGCGCAAACTTAATTTGCCAGCCAGAGGGGATTTTTCAGGCTTTTTCAATGTCTGATTATTTAAGCTCGAAAAACAATGAATCAAAAAATGAAAATTTAGAAAATAAAAACTTTGAGGAAAAGGATGATTTGATCGGTATTGCCAAGCATTTCACCGATGGCCCAGTTGGGATTGAAGAACTGGTTAAAATCACGGGCCTTCCAATGAACCAAGTTCAGGAGGAGCTTTTCGAGCTCGAAATGGATGGCAAAATTAGACAAAATTTATCTGGAATGTGGGAAATAACCTTAAAAAGATAAAAAAAACTACAAAAGATTGATTAGGAATGTTAATTTGTGGCTCAAAGCTGCAACAAGTTTGAAAAACTTCCAGCTAAAATCTCCCAAAATTCATTAGTTCACGACCTTAACCAAAAGTTTGGGGATTAAAATTATGAAAAAATTGATACTTTCCTTTGAATTAATAAGTTTGCTTGATTGGATGCTGAAAAACAAAAAAGATGAAATTGCTCAAATCATCAATGAAGCGATAAAAAACGGTAGCATAAAAATTGATGAGGGATCAGATTTGGATAAAATGGATGGTCTTTGGGCACACGAAATCATACAAAATTTCATCCAATTTTTAGAAAAAGTAATAAAAACATCGATAGAAAAGGCCGATGCACTCGAGGCTCAACTTCGCGAGCAACTTTCCGAGCTTGCCATCAACGTTGATCTTTCTGCCTTTGATGATGTGGCGATTTTGCAGGGCTTTAAACAGGCAAAAAGCCAAATTTCAACATTTCAAATCACCGATCTTGGCTTTATTTCAAACAAAAAACTACTCAAACAAATTTTAATGCAGAGAATTTTGGACAATTGGCACCCTTCAAGCAACGCTGCCCAGGCTTAAAATTTTAATTTAATTCGAGCTATTCCTTCCTCTCTTGTTGAAGAGCCTCTTGCCTGAACGCTTTTTGAGCAGTTGTTAATTCCTGTATTTGCACATTGTCCGCAATTGTATTATCAACGGCCGCCTCAGCTTCTCGCGCCCTAAGAGCTGCTTCCTGAGCCTTTAGTTGCTGTGCCAAATTTGAATCTACGCTAAAAACGCCTTGTCGCCCCAAGCTTGGAGTGACTGCAGGAAGTGGCCGACTACTCAATGGAGAAAGTTTTCTTGAAGGCGAAGCAAGTATTGGTTGCTCAACATTTGAAAGTGGCGCTAAGCGCGCTGGTGGAAGCGAAGTAAACATTTGTTGATCACCAATTTCTTTAGAGGCTGGACGCTGTACATTATTGAAGAACGCTTGCAGCTCTTCAAATTTTTGATCTTCTGCGCGTTTTTTTTCGGACTCTTTAGGCAGAGCTCTTGAGAATTCTTCAAGCATTACTTGACGCGCGAGAACCTCATTGTTTTCAACTCCAAGGCGCTTTGTCAATTCCTCACTAAGTACATTTTTGCGCTGATTTGCCTGGATTTCTGTTCCTTGAGTGACAAAATCTCTCGTTAATTGATCATAGGCACGGTTTTGTTCCTGATTTATGGCAGTTCTTTGATCGGCCTCCTGTCCAAATAATTGCGCCTGCTCAACTCCAAAAGTCCTTTGTTGTTCAGCACTCTGAGCAAATCCATGATCCATTCGCGCTTTTTGGGCCTGTTGCTCGGCAAATTCTTTTTGTTTTTCAAGAACATTCATTCTATCAACACTGACAGGTGCCCCTGACGGATCAAAGTATTCCACTGGGGTTTGTGTATACGCGCCTTTAGGCCCCATTGGCAAAGTTTGAACACTTGGTTGAGCGAGTCTGGCGCCACGCAATGTATTTTGAGCTGGGGACGGCAAAAGAGATGTATTCATTGGTTTTTTCGGTTGTGATTGTGATTTTCTCGGCACAGTTGGCCAAAGAGTATCTGAAGAATTGTTTAAATTAACCCTGCTAAGAGCATTTGCTTGAAAAAATAAGAGCTGAAATAAACCTAAAATTATGAACTTATTTTGCGTGTTCATTAAAAAACAACCAAACTAAAAAACACAAATAAGCCTAGAATAGCTGAACTAATAATAATTATTTCAAATAGCAAATAGCAAGTTAGCGAAAAAATCAGTGCTTTTTTTAGTCGTAAAAGCCTATTTTTCTTAAATTTTGCTGCAGTTCAAACATTGGAATACCCAAAATGCTTGTGTAGCTCCCATTAATTGATTCAATGAACTGTGCTCCAAAATCCTGAACAGCAAAAGCCCCTGATTTGGACAAATAATCTGGTATACCCTCTAAATATTTCTCGATTTCGTCGTCGGAAATTCTAAAAACAACTTGTGTCCTTGCAAAAAAACTTTCGGTTTTCAAAATTTTATGGCCATTGGGCTCAAACCTAAATTTTCTAAGGCAACACCCGGTAAAAACGCTAATCGGATTTTCTCGCAAGGCTTTGAGCATTTCGATGGCATCGGCCACGAACTGCTCCAACCCTTCCAATTCGCGATT
>CAYTZU010000030.1:0-6010 GCA_964442725.1 uncultured Pseudomonadota bacterium | reverse complement strand
CATCGGCCTAGTCCTTAGGTTTTCCAAAAATCCGAAAATCTGGAGTAAAATCCAAAGTGTCCGCAGATAAGGCCAAAAACTCCGTCCCTGGCTGCAAATCTATTGGTAGATCTGCACGATTCATTTTGTCTTGCGAAATTTGCAAAACAATTTCTTGTGGCAAAAGCCCAGAAATATCAATTTCTTCCGAAGAGTTGTTTTTGAGCGTTTTAAACTCTATTCCAGCCTCTTGCAAAAGACGCATTCTGCTCTTTGACCCAGAGACTAAAAATAATGTTTTTTCCACAAGTTGAATCCTCTTGATGCACAAAATTGGGTTCCATTAACCTAAAACCACCCAAGTCTACTCATCTTTTGGCAAAGTTCAAACATCGGGAGGCCCAAAATGTTTGTGTAGCTTCCACGGATCCACTTAACAAATTGTGCTCCAAAACCTTCAACTTTTGCGCTGCTGCTGATATCCAAAAAATTGGGGCTCTGCTGAAAATATGCCTCAATTTTAGCCTGGTCAATTGAATAAAAAACCTTTGTGCGAACGGCAAAAATTACTGTTTTTTTAATTGTCCACTCCTCAGTTTTAGCACGCGCACTGCATCGGCCTCGTCTTTCATCTTTTAAAAGCTGTGCGCGACCTTTTGATTGATCTCATCGGTTTAAAAGAAGCCTAATTTAGCCAAATTTTGTCGAACTTCAAACATCGGAAGACCTAAAACATTTGTGTAACTGCCACGAATCCACTTTACAAATTGCGCGCCGAAACCATCGATTGTTGCGCTGCTGCTGATATTTAAATAATTTGGATACATCTGGAAGTAAGTTTGGATTTTCTTCTCATCGATTATAAAAAAAACCCTCGTACAAACTGGGAAATTTACCGTTTTTTCAGTAATCCACTGCCCAGATCTTGCCCTGAATTTTTTTAGACAACAACCGGTCCATACTTCAACGGGTCCTTGAGCGAGCACCTTAAACATGCGCATTGCATCGACTTTGTCTTTTGGTTTACCCAGAATTTCCCCAGTTTTTGCAAAAGCGAGCGTATCCGCGCTCAAGGCTAAGAATTGCTTGCCCTCAGACAGATTTGAGTTTGGTAAAGTTATCGAGTCCATCTTGCCTTGAGCTATTTTGCAAACATACTGTTTTGGCAAAAACCCCTCGAATTCAGCGTTTTCCTCTGAAGAATGCCCCACGATTTCAAAATCTATTGCTGCTTCTTTCAAAAGTTGTATTCGACCCTTTGAACTAGAAACCAAAAGTATTTTCTTCTCTAACGACATGTGTTCTCCTGATGTGTAATAATGTACAAGATACAAGAACTGCTGTAATGCGAATTATCAAACCATTTTTCTCAACTGCTTTACCCGTTCAGAAATCGGTGGATGGGTTGAAAAAAGACTGATCAAACTTTGCCCAGAAAATGGATTGCAAATAAACATGCTCGAAGTTGCCTGCTGGGCATAGGAGGCATGCGTCAAGGGCTGGCGATGCGCACTGTAGCTAATTTTTTCAAGTGCACTGGCCAAAGAAAGCGGCGCCTGGCTGATTTGAGCACCTGTTTGGTCAGCCTGGAACTCTCGAGCTCGAGAAATAGCGAGTTGAATTAATGTCGCAGCAACAGGCATTAAAAGTGCTGCAAAAAAAGCCCCAATTCCACTGCCTTCGCGATTATCATCTCGCCGTGATCCAAAAATAAAGCCCCAGCGAATCATGCTGGCAATGTAGCCGATGGCCATTGCAAAGGTGGCTGCTACAGTTGCGATCAAAATATCTCGGTTTTTTATGTGTGAAATTTCGTGAGCCAAAACGCCTCGAAGCTCATCGACCGTCAAAAGATCGATTATTCCAGCCGTTACTGCAATCGAAGAGTGTTCAGGATTTCGACCGGTGGCAAAGGCGTTGGCCATCGGATGATCAATTAAATAAAGTTTTGGCTGCGGAATTCCTGCTTTAAATGAAAGTTCGGAAACAATTTCGTAAATTTGTGGAAATCGGTCGGCATTTAGGGGTTTTGCACCGTACATGGCCAGAACCATCGAGTCGGAGTAAAAATAGGCCAGGAAATTGACCAGTAGTGCAATTCCAAAGGCCACAAGGGCGCCAAAATTGCCACCAATAAATCGGCCTGCACAAACCAGCAATCCACCGATTGCAACAAGTAAAACAAACGTCTTCAACTGATTGATAAGCATATCGGCTCCCCCTATAAAACTTGCACCTTAATTTTTATTCATCGTATTCAATGTCCCATTCGTCCTTTTCGGCGGTCTCCTGAACATCGGAGTTTTTTGCATCAATGACCTTTGAGGTTTTTTTAATGTCAACCAAGCCTTTGGCAGCCGATCGCGCCTCCTCTTTGAGCTGAAGGCTGTCCTGCTCGAGAGAATTGCTTGTCTGATCAAATATTTTGTTCATCTCCTCCTGAAGCATTTTAATCTTTTTTTTCAGCTTCAAGATCATCGAAACTCCAGCGATATTAACACCCAATTTATGCGTCAAATGGATTACCTTTTCCAGCTGAACAACATCATCCTCGGTAAATTGCCGCGTTCCACCGACCGATCGCCCCGGACTTATCAGGCCCTCTTTTTCGTAAAGTCGGATCGTTTGTTGGTGAACGCCCAGCATATCGGCCACGACAGAAATCGAGTAGGTCCCCTTCTTTTTTCTCATTTTTTTATAAAGCTTTAATTTCTAAAAAATGCCGCGTATAAAAAACTCCTAAGAACTGGGCAAAGTTTAACACCTTTGCAGCCAACTTTCCATCAAGAAGCAGGTTACTTTTTTACATTATTGCGACGACGAAGGCACTCTCCAATTTGAGTTCATAAAATCTACTGAATTCCGCGAATCCCCAGGAATCACCGTTTCTTGCACCGAACTTGACAGCGGCCTATCAGAAGGCCAATTACTAAAAGATTGAGATCCATAAAGATGCGCTGGAGGCGTAACATTTTGGCCTGGACCACTTCCAGCTGACAATGGCGACGGAAAAGGAGCAGCAATTGTTACTTGAGACGCAGGGCTTCCTAGATGCCCTGGACTTCCTAAATCATTAAAATACCCCGAAGAAGGAGGTCGCGCCGGTATCGTCGGAGTCGGAGATTGATTCAGAGATAGAAAATTTGTCTCAACAAAATCAGATTAGACAGATGAAAAACGCGAAGCTGGCACAGTTGGCGTTGGCGAAAAAACATCCCCTTCTCTCTTAGGAGTTCTAGGCTCACCTAAAACATCGAACTCCGGCTCCGGTGAACTACTACACTGATTTGATGATCGTGGGGATTGACAAGTTTGTTGGTTTTGCTGTTCCTGTGACAACATCAATCGTCTATTTTTTATCCGAGCAAAACGCATTAAAGTAAAGAAAAAAACCGTTCCAAGCCCACAAGCACCAAAGACGCCAAGGCAACTCAAAATAACTGGGGTCCAGGCGCCTTTCTTAGGCTTAGAAACCGTGGCATATTTGAGCCTTACATTTTCATGAGCGCTTGGATTGTTCGCTCTTCTGGCGCTTTCTTGCAGCTTTTTGCAAGTGGCTTCCAGGCGCTCGTCAAAGGACGGAAGAAGGCCTGTAACCGCTAGCTTTGGATATTCATCAGCTCGGCCAGTGCCAGCAAGACTGAGCATAAGGCAAGCAAGCAAAGCCTTTTTAAAAAATGCCTTCATGACACAAAATCCCTCAACTGCGGCGCCCGAGGTAAATCGCTCGAAACGCCGCAAAATACTTGCTAAATTTAAATTATAGACCTAATCAATACTTCCTACGCTCCCGCCCGTTATTTCTTCATCGAAGCCACCAGGATGAGGCATGATAGGAGCGAAATGATCGATCACAACAGTGGTGCGAGACGATTCTTCTTGGTGCGAACTTGGTTTTTTCTTCTGCGAGCCAAAGAAGCATCGACCGAAAAACCCTGAAACGCTTGA
Organism: uncultured Pseudomonadota bacterium; assembly: GCA_964442725.1. Lineage (GTDB taxonomy): Bacteria > Babelota > Babeliae > Babelales > CAYTZU01. The sequence goes on along the minus strand of CAYTZU010000030.1, from coordinate 2,083 downwards.
CCAAAATGATTTGCGCTCTGTTGGGGCAACTGTGTAACTCGAGGAACGTGAGGAAGAAGGCATATGAATTTCTGGCCCTTCATCTTCTTTTCTTGATTTCAAGCAGCAGCCAAAAATGCCAGGACGGAGCTTGGCTTCAAATTCTTGAACCAGTTCAAGCTACTTTTTTATCAACTCATCTATATTATTCTCTGCGCTGACAGGATTTTGATTAGGTACACTTGGTTGCGGGGAAATTCCTTTTTCGCCATCAGACTCAACAATGTCATCATCTTGTCGTACAACTTCGACCACACGCACTGTTTCTGGCTCACTTGGTTCAACATCGACACGTTCTCCAGCTGGCGGTTGATGTTCCATCATTTCTTGGGCGGTTTGACCCCTTTGCAATTTATTTATTTCAATATTTAGTCTAACAAACTTATTACGCAAATCGTCCCTTCCGTCACTTTTAGTCGCAAGAGAAAAGGCTGCGTAAACTCGGTCATTGAGAGCTTCAGGATCATTCAAACATTTTTTGTTGTAAGAATGAGCTCTGTATCCATAAAAAGTAGCTGCGAGCGCAGCAAACACGCCGCAACCTCCAGCAACATGTTTAAAAAAAGTCCAACGGAACTCTTTGCGTGCTTGCTTTTCAGAAAGCTCTGGGTCGACATCTTGCTCACTCAATTTATGGGCTTTGGCAGCCTTAGAACCAGCCCAAAGACAAAACGCAACAAGTCCAGCGGCTGCCGCTCCCAGCGCGAATACCGGGCCGTATGTTCTTTTATCAGTCATCCAGCAACATGGATTGTAATATTTTTCAGGGGTTTCAGACCCTTGCATTCCATTGGAAATTGAAACGCCACCGCACAAAAACGCGATCGCCAAAAGGGTTCTTTTTAATTGGTTTTTCATAGTTCCTCTTAACCTTGGATGAATTAAATTATTAAGTCCATTTTTCCTTGGCTCTTAAAGCATAATCAAACTTTTAAAATTTAAAATTAAGTACAAACAAAAAACGCGATTTATTTGTTTTTAAATGCTTTTACTCATTATCGATCACACATTTCATTTCTATTTGAAAATCACAAGCTTGTTTGAAGAAAAATAAAAAAGTAGAGAGGGGGCTGAAAGCCCCCCCAACTCTGCAATATTGTTGATAAATAAAGACTATTTTAAGGTCGATCAAGTCTTATTCGAAGTTAAGTTTTCTACCTTCCCCTTCGTCCACCGCGTCCACCTCGATCTGTTTTGCCACCAGGACGGGCATTATTTGTTTCGCTCACTTTTCCTTGGGGGCGGCTATTTAAACGGTCTCTTCCACCATTGTCAAACCGCTGAAAATGTTGAGTCAATTTTTTACTCCCACTTTGCGTCGACTCTTTGGTCAGAACCGAGGCCGGTGTCGAACTGTCAGCATCCCTATGCGCCGCCCTTTGATCTTTTTTAGACAACGGACTTCCATTTGGGCCCTTAGGCACCTTAGGACTCACTTTCTTTTTCGGCGTATTGCCTGTTGTCAGTCAATTTTCGGTTCTTGGCTCTGGCTCTCCTTCTTCTTCGATTACCTCAAACATTGCTCCAGCTGATCCATCGAAGCTGGCATCACTAATAATGGCAACAGGAGAGCCCGGTAAACTTGTATTGGCGGCATCATGTAGTGGATTACCCGATGCATTCGACGTGTCACTTGAGCTTGTTGACGAATTACTCGATGAGGATGAGCTAGAGGAGCTACCCGGAGATGGTGGTGTTCCTTCTTCCGGAACATGATGACCCTCATCATCTCCATGGTGGCTTCCACCACTGTAAGTGCTGTCAACTTCTGGTCCCGGTGGAGGTGTTCCCCCAAGAACATCATCTCCCAAAATTTCTGAGGCCGTTGGATCTAGATTTCCAGGTCTATTCACAGGAGGGATATCATCTTTACGCCCTCCTCGAGATTCTGCCTTTGATCCACCAAAATTAAAACAATTGCGTTTAGGTGCAACTTCTTTCAATAAAATGATAATTGCTCCAAATGCGGCTGTAATACCTGTTGCTGCGCAAAGCTTTTCTAGATTGTTAAAATCCTCTTCTTCAAGATAATCCCAGAAGGCTT
>CAYTZU010000029.1:0-10174 GCA_964442725.1 uncultured Pseudomonadota bacterium | reverse complement strand
GGACGCAAGATTTTCATTCTTGAAACAGGGGTTCAAATCCCCTTGGGGACGCCAAAATTTGTATCGAATTCTAAATTCATATTTTTGAGGTAGAAAGTGAAGAATCCTTTCAGTAGTATTGTTTTATTAATTATTGGATTTGGGTTTATTCTTTCACAATTTTATCCAGTTTCCACTCGAATAATATTAGTCGGCATTGGAGTTATTTTTCTGACCAGAGGATTTTTAAATCTGATTGGTTGTGAAAATAGCTGTTATTCTGATAGAAGAAGATAGATTTGAACTAAGAAAATTTAATTTTACCGTTGATTTAGTCTGAAAAATAATCGCGGAGGTTATCTTGGAACGAAATAATCAAGAAAACAACAATAGACACGAAAACAATAATTATAATAACAGCAAAAAGGTGGACCCAATCGACAATATTTCAGAAAAACTCAAAAGTAATGCAAATCTAATCAAAGGCGCAATTGCCATCTTGTTTGGTTCATACTTAATTTCTATGAAATATTATGTGGTGGTCGATTTTGCGCTATTCACATTTGGAGCTGGACTCGTTTTATACGGTCTGGTATGCCTTAAAATAACTCGTTTGCAGGAATTCTTAGCCGGATTAATTGACAAGTTATTTGGTTTTAGGCGCTAAAAGCTCTCTGAATTTTTGATAAATTATTCGTGTCTTAAAACACTGTGTAATCAATAAAGTCTTGTGAGCTTTTTTTAGGCTTTATGGAAGTGCACGCTCAACATTTATAAGACCCAACTCCCGTAAAAAGCCTCTCCAAAGCGTCTTTAATGTTTCTCCATATGCTGTTTCTGGCTTTATTTCAACTAAATCAACAGCCTCACCAAGCGGTTTTACATAATGCACAGGAACTAATTGTGCCAGGCCGAGGTCCGCTGTTTGTCGAATGGCACTTTTCAAATTACGGGGACTATCATCAACGAAAATTATTTGTACTTTTTGGAGATCTATTTTTTTATTTCTTTTCAAAAATAGCAGTAATTCACGTAATGCGCGTCCTTTAGTCGTACCTGAAGAATCAATATTCCAAATAACACCGCTACGCAATAAAAGCTTTGGATTCACATTACTAATTGGACCATTAATATCCAAGAAAAGATTGAATCCTCCAAATTCCTCTTGAAACGCCGCTAAATACTGCGAAGGCTTCTTTTCTCCATGCAGCGGGAGCCCACCAATTAATACACCACAGTCCTTTAATCGCCCAAAAATTGGGGATAATTCTTTGTCGAACTTGTCATGCGTTCGACTGCCCATTGGAAATAAAAATCCATCAAAGTCACATAACAAAATTTTATAAACTGGGGTTATTCCAAATAATCCTTCCCAAAAACTTTTCTTTGTCTTTTCAAAGAAGCCCTTTTCTTCAAGCAAACTTTCAAGTTGTTCAGAGCCTGACGCTATTTCAATTTTTATTTTTTTTTCAACTTTAGCAATTGGTGTTTTTTCCAGTTCATCAGAAGGAGCTGATGCCACAAGCTTTTGTTTTTTGGTCAATGAGACATCAGGCGTCAGCGGCTTGCAAACAAAAAAATTGGCTAAAAACAAAAAGGCTGAGATCTTTAAAAATCTTGTATTTATATTTTCCATGAAAATCAAAACTCCGGCCAAAAGACCAAAACTTCATTTTATTTTCAAATATAAAAAACAAAAAAATCAATAGATCCCAATCTTTAAAATCCCAATTTTAGGCTCCAGCCCTTATTTTTGCCATTCCCGTTAAATTGCAATATTTTTTGCATAGTCGATCTAGGTCAGATTTGGTCAATGCTTTAACCTCTTGCCAAGCCTTTTGATAATAATCAAAGCCCAAGTTCATTGTATCAAGTCTCGAAAAGGTCGCGGCAAGGCCTGAATTGCTCGATGAGGCCTGAATCATATTATTCAAAAACTTTTCCTTGGCCGCGTCAAGCTCAGCCTGGCTGACTCCATCATTTGCCATTTTTTCGAGCTGTCCGCCGATTAAATCGAATGTTTTAGAGGTGTTTTCTGGATTTAAAATCACGCTTATGATGTCAACCCCATTTCCAACGCCCATTCCATAGGCAAAATTGCCAGAAGCATTGTAGAAAAGCCCCGTTTGTTCTCGCAGTTGATAAATCCTTGATCCAAGTGACTCAAAAGCAATCATGTTAACCAATCGCAGTGGGACGGCATCTTGATGATAAACATTGACCTCTGAACCGCGACCAATGAGCAGAACCGATTGATCTCTAAACATCGGGATTTTCAAATCTAAATCGCTTGTTTTTTTTGGATTTGGTACCGATCTTTTGACCCAGTTTTTTGGAGATTTCCATTTCGAGGTCAATTTTTCGAGCTCGGCTTTAAGCTCATCGACGGTAAAATCGCCAACAATGGTCAAGGTCATTGCCTCTGGATTGATCAATTCGGCATGTTTGTCTTTGATCTGTTCAAGTGTGATTGCCTTGTTTTGTTCAATTGCCTGATCAAAAGTCCATGCAAAATCGGTCCCTTGATATAAATCGCAGTATAAAGCTCGCGAAGCAACACTTTTTGGAGAATCCTTCTGCCGTTGGTATGAATTTGTGTAGTTATCTTTGAGCTTTTCAAGCGCATTTTTTGTAAAGTTTGGTTCAGTCAAAATCCTTAAAAAATGTTCAAGTCCTTGCGCAAAGTTGGCCGATGTCACACTAAATTGATTGGAGCTGCATGAAAAGTTGTAAATCATGCCTAAAGAGTCTAAGCAATCAACGTTTTCCTTCTTTGAAAAACCTTGGCTGCCTTCAAGCAAAAGATCGGTCATAAGTTCAACAATTAAACCTTCTTTGGCCGTTGTAAAATATTCAGAATCTTTAAAGGCAAATTTTGCGCAAACAATTGGCAATTTTTTATCGACTCGAGCAATCACCTTAAGCCCACAATCAAGGACAAATTCAGTTGTTGGCTTTGGAAAGAGGAAATCAAGTTTTTCAGGCTCGGCAAGTTCATGGACGTACTTTGGTTCTTCGATTGGCAAAGTCCGCTGGTGAGAACTCAAAATCAAAGCCTCCTGGGCTCGTGTTTTGGCATTGGCCTCCTGCCACAGAGCTCTCGCATTTTCTGGAAGCGGCAACATCTGCATTTTGCCGGCCAGGAATGGATTCAAATTCTCTTTGACATAATCGGAAATATCTTTGGGAGTTATAGACTCAATTGCTGACGGATACTTGAATAGCTCTGTTTCATCACGGCTGACGAAAAATGTCTCCATCCATTGATAAACAAGTTGCCCTGGATCCTCAAGATGCGAGAAGAATGTCATCACCTCACCGGCAACCGAACGCTGTAATTCCTGCGCATCTACGCCATTTTTAATAATGTTTGAAAGTTCCTCGGAAATTGCCGCAAAACATTCCTCAACTTTGCCATCTTTGGGCGCAAAAAATATTGCCATAACGCCGGCTTCGGCCATAACTTCAGCGTGACTGCTGATGTCATCGGCTATTTGTAATTTGTCGACCAATTGTCGATAGAGACGGCTGCCAGGCCCATCTCCCAAAATTGGACACAAAACATTAGCCACCTCAAAACCTTTTTGACGATGTCCAGGAATCGGCCAATACATGCATCCCCAAGGCCGTTGAATCTCATTGTAAATTGTTGTCAGCGTTGTTTCTGCCTCTTTAATCATTGGTGGGAAGTGCGCCCTGAAAGCACTTTCTGTTTTTTCAAGCTGCGAGAAAACATCACAGACAAAATTGACATCGCTTTCTAAATCAATATCTCCGACCAAGAAAAGCGTTGCTCGCTCTGGATGATAATATTTTTTATAGAAATGCTTTAAATCACTGGCTTTGAGGCGTGCAAGTTCCTCTTTGTAGCCAATTACAGGAAAATGATATGGATGATTTGGAGGAAAGGCCATGGATATCGCCTTTTCAAACATGGTTCTCAAGTGTTGATCCTTGTACATGTTCAATTCTTGAACGACTGCTTTCAATTCAGAGGCCAAATGTTGCTCGTCAAAGCGCGCATTTTTCATGCAATCAAAGAGAATATCGGCAAAATTTTTCCAATTTAATTTGTTTGTCTGGAAATAGTAGCTGGTAACATCATTTGAGGTAAAAGCATTAAATGATGCACCAAATTTACGCGCAATTGCATCAATGTCCCCTTCAGACATTTTTTGCGTGCCCTTAAAGATCATATGCTCGATTAAGTGCGCCAATCCGCGCTCATGAGACTGCTCAACGCCAGATCCGATGTCGTAGGCAATTTGGATTAAAACCTTTGGTGTTGCAGTGTCCTGAAAGGCCAAAATCGTCATGCCATTTTCAAGGACAACCTTTCTTAATTTTTCGCTTGGAACTTGAAAAACAGTTTTATTTATCTTTACCACTTTGTGCCCTTTCTTTGTTAAGCAGGATGCCACCGTTACCAAACCTCCAAAAATTAGGACTAAAATAAAAGCAGCTAAAAAACCGCCTTTCATCCCAATTTTAGGCAACAAACCAACCATTAATAATTCCTAGTTTCCGCAAAAAGATTTCTTTTAAGTTTTTCGATTATAATCTAAAAAATATTCACGGTCCTCAAAATGATTAAATTTAAGGCTTTATCTGGAAAATGAAACTCGTATTGCTGTTACTACTAGCTCATTTTAAGAGCCTTTTTGCGGCCTATCAAACTGATGATTTAATAAGCAAAGCTCTTCTAGAAAACCCCTCAATCCAGGCAACAGCCTCATCAATTGATGAAAAAAACTCGATTGTAAACTTTGCAAAATCAAAATTCGTGCCAAATGCCACGCTTTCGCTTTCAACTTTTTGCAAAGATCCAATGCATTGGCATTCAAAAGAAACTAAGGACAATTTTTCTCAAGCAAAACTTTTAATAACTCAAAAAATCTTTGATCCATCAAGCATTGTCGAACACAAGTTGGCCAAAGTTCAAAAAGAAATTTCATGCGCAAACAAAGGCCTTGAAGAACTCAAGATTCGCCAAGAAATTGAAACGCTTTTCCCAAAGGTTTGGCTTGAGCAAGAGCGCAAAACTTTAATTGATCAGCTTTGGCAAGCAGCAAAATTAGAGCTCAAACGCGATACAAAACGTGCAAAATTAGGTCTTTTAAGTCATGTCCAAGTCGCGTCAAGCCTGGCCAAATTCAATGAAAGCAAAAAACAGGTTTTAAAATATCCAGACAACTTAGAAAAAGCCTTCTGTGAACTACAAAAAGCGGTTGGAACCCAAATTTACGGGCCAGAAAACTATCCAAAGCTCCTCCTTGCCCAGGAAGAAATCACAATAAAACCAGTTGATTTTTACCTTGAAAAGGCGCTTGAAAACAGGCAAGAAATCGAGGTTGCAAAGCATCAAATCGATCTCGAGGAAAAGAACTCGGCATTGGCCCTTTCCGGATACCTTCCAACAATTTCTGGCCAAACAAGCGTTGAAGGCCAAAATCATCACTATTTCGATAGAAAATCGCATTGGAACGGACAAATCGGACTTTGCGCAAGTTGGAATTTCTTTGATGGCGGCGGGCACAAATTCCAAAGAGACGCGGCTTTGGCAAGAAAGTTCAGAGCTGAAGAAAATTTGGAGCTCTTAAAAATCAAAATTGGCGCCCAGACAAACAATTCATTTCAAGCGGTTCAAGAGAAACTCAAAGATTTGGACTGCGCAGAGCAAAAATTTAATGAACAGAAAGCAATTTTCAATAAAAAAAAGGCCGAATTTAGGCTCGGTTTAATCTCAAAACACGAAATGGAGCAGGCCACGCTGAACTGGCTAAAGGTTAAATTTGACTGGCTTGAAGTAAAAACCGACCTAAAAATAGCCAAAAAACAGCTCGATTTGGGCTGTGGAAGCTCCCACTAGCTTTGAACTTTCCAAAATCAAAGGCACGAGAAATTTTCAAAGAGAAAATATTTTTGTCAAAATATGCAATTTTCACAAATAAAATAGTTTTTTTGCCAATATCTCTCTAAGGATTTGTCTTTAAAGTTTCCTAATGATAAAAAATATACGATTTACACTGAATTTTAGAGTTAATTTTTATCCAAAAAATGTAGGCTGCACCATGTTATCGAAAAAATTAGTCTTGCTTTCAAGCTTTGTGATATCAAGCCTGGCGCCGACATTTCTTCCAGCGCTTGAAACACCAAGTTTAAACGAAGCCATCAGCCCAATTTTAGCTAGCTTTGGCACAGAGCCTATAAAGAATGGGAAGTCAAAAAAGGCAGTCTACGATCTTGCCGATGCAGCTTTTATAACAAATCTTTTCAATAAAATAGAAAGGGGTCAGCTCGATCCATCAAACCCAGAAATAAGCCAAGCCGCTCAAGAAATCGTACAAAGAAGCGCCAAAACGATTACCAAAGGACTTGAAAAAAGTGACCTTGATCTGACAATCAAAGAAAGATTATTTGTCTGTCGACAGCTCAAACTCATGTTCATCCTTCTTTTCAAACTCGGCGGACTCGACCAAAAAACAAAGCAGGAACTTTTAAAAGCTCATAAAATGCTCGATTTGCTCTCTTCGCCCTCATTTGCTGCCCGAGTATTCAGCCTTTTTTATTCAAATTTAGGCAAAGTTTCGGCCGTTGCAGGGACAGTTTTCGCAACATTAATTAGTTTTTATGCAATAAAATCAGTGAGGAACTTTGCAAAAGCAAGTGAAACCCTGCCTGATATCGCAGAATCACTAAAAGAAACAAGTGAAAATGTGGCAAAAATGACAGAAGCTGGCGCAAAAGTTTCAGAAGAAATAACAAAGGCAGAAAATATTGGGACATTTATAGATCAAATCCATCAAAAAAGGACGCAAATTGCTGAGATTGCTCAGGAATTTTATCAAAAGCTCTTTCCAAGTAGCTCCGCCACCGCTACTCAAAGCAAAGGGTTTGGTGAAGCATTTGTAGGAGCTTTCTTTAAAGCCATTAGAGAAGACGAAAATACTCGTAAACTTGTAAAAGATTTAGTTGAGATAGAAACGGATCACATACACGGTCCAGTCCCTGGCCCACGCGCACCATCAGAACCACCTTCAGCTGATGCAATTGCAGCAGAAAGGGAAGCAAACAAAGCCCTTTATTTAGCGCTGGCGGATAAAGTCCTTGAAGCCTTTACAACAAATGAAGCAGGAAAGACTCTTGTAAAAGATTTGGCAAAAGACGCTTTTGTGCACTTTGCACCTCAACGAACAGCTGATTTTGCTGGCACTCCGCACATTCCCCCAACACCCCTTACTGCTGAACAAATCGCAGCCGAAGGAAAAGCAAAACAAGATCTTTATGTAGCAGTCCTAAAAGAGCTTATTACAACTGTTGTAAGTGATCCTGGAAAGGGGCTTATAAAGGATTTAGCCAAAGAGGCCCTTGATCACCACTATGCTCCGCGACAATCGACTAATATGGGTCCAAATACAGATTCAAAAGGCAGTCATCCATCAAGCTCAAGTAGTACTTCAAGTTCCAGTAGCTCCTCTTCATCCAGGCCAGAACTTAAAAGATCCTCGTCAAGCAATAGCTTTTTCTCAAGAAAAGGAAAAGAGAAATCTCATCCTGTTGAAACCAAAAACGATGAACCTGTGCAGCCTAAAGGAACCGCCGTACAAATATTTAATACAATATTGAAAGACCTAAAGGCCCCAGATTCCGCTTTGAAACCATTACTTTCAGACTTAAAGCCAATTCTTATTGGAAAAAAATTAAGCATGCCAACCGAACCCTCATCTGCGTCAAGCAGCTCAAGCTCATCAAGTTCAGCCTCTAGTACAACCACTCAGGACGACGAAGCAGGACTTATACCATTTGCTTTAGCGCTAACATTTAAGCACATGTTCCCATCAAAACCCGAACCCAAACCAGTATTAACTCCGGGCAATAGCAGTTCATCCAGCTCAAGTTCGTCAGCTTCAGGCTCTTTGCCACCAGCAGTGGCCCAACAGGAAAACCCCGATCCAACTTTAAAATATTTAATTGATCAATTAAAGCCTGAATTAGGCGATATATCAGCCCAAAATTTAATAAATACGATGGGAAACAACGTTCCAGCCCTTACAGCTATACTTGAAAAGATCCCAGCAATCCTTTATGCGAACAATGGTTTTGCACCAAGCACATCGTCTCCTTGACTGGCAGGGCAACCAAGCACAAACGCTCCAGCTCCACCGCCACAAATTGGGCTCAAGGGAAAAGCTGTGTTAGCAGCAACCTCAGCGGCAGCAACAGCAGCTAGTTATGCACCAAAAACAGCTTTAACCACGGCTAAATTAGGGGTGAAGGGCTATGAGAAAGCTCATAGCATTTGGAATTGGTTACCCTATTTTCATACCGCTGGTTATACAAGCCAAGAGGAACTAGATGCCATTTACGAAGATCCTAAGGACAAAAAATAATTACTGAAATTCCAAAGTTGTTGACAATGCGCACTATTATGTTTATTGTCGAAGTTATTCAACGAGTATTGCGTACAAAACAGATCTTTTTTACTTATAAAATTAAAAGAAATTCGCGGTGCGAGTTTTGAGGCGGAATCGACAATGAAATCAGTTTTAGGTGTAACTTTAACTTTCTAGAAAAGTTTTAAAAAGTTACATTTTCTCTTTTCTGTTAATCAAGTTTCAATTTATTAATTGCTTCCAGTTCAACTTGTTTTTTAAAAATTTGGAAATCTCTCATGATCAGAATAGAACAGATCACAAAGAAATACGCCTCAGGATCGCAGGCTTTAAAGGGTGTCTCGCTGTCCATAGAACAGGGCGAAACTCTCTGTCTCTTGGGTGTCAACGGCTCGGGGAAAACCACACTTTCCTCAATTTTGGCAACGCTTCATCCACCGACAAGTGGTGACATTTTCTACAACGGAAAGTCAATTTTTGGCGCAGAGATCAACAATTACCGCAAAATTCTGGGGCTCTGCCCTCAAAAACCAAATCTTCATCCGCTCTTGGATATTGAGCAAAATCTCTATTACGACGGGCGTTACTACGGATTTTCTGACGCTCAAACCAAGGCAAAGCTGGAAGAATTAATTGAGTGTTTTAACCTTGAAAAATACCGCAAATACAAACCTTCTGAACTATCCGGTGGATATCAACAGCGAGTCATGATCTGCAGAGCACTCATGCACAATCCAGAGTTCATAATCCTGGATGAGCCTACCGTTGGCCTTGATCCATCAACTCGAAAGCATCTCTGGAAAATAATCAAAGACCTAAAAAAGACGGTACTTTTGACAACGCATTATTTGGAAGAGGCTCAAGCCCTAGCCGATCGAATCTGTATTTTGGACAAGGGACGCGTAATTTTACTCGATAAAACCGAAAAAATCCGATCCGCTCACAATAATTCGAGTCTTGAAGATATTTTTATAAAACTCACCCAAGAGGAGGCGGACGCATCATGATGATATTTTGGCAACTTTTAAAAACCGATTTAATGCTTTTTTCCCATACAATTAAGGATAAATTCATAAATCTTGTGATATGGACGACGTCGACAACAATTGTGACAAGCTACATTCTCCAGGCCTTTGGAGTAAACGCATCGTTTGGGGAGTTTCAAGCTGGTGGAACAATAATTTCGGCAATGGGTTTTGAACTTTATCCGCAGATATTTTCACTAATCGGAGATATTTATGGTGAGAAACATATAAATTACCAGCTTGTTTTGCCTATTTCAAACTTTGTAGTTTTGCTTGAAAAGGTGGTTTTCTTTGCAATCAATGGACTTTTTATGTCGGCGACAATGTTGCCTCTCATAAAAATTTTGCTTTTGGGTAAATTGAACCTTTCTGAAATTTGTTACTTCAAGTTCTTCTTAACGCTATTGATTTCAAGCGTTTTTTTTGGATTTTTCACACTATTTTTGGTAGGTCTAATTGAAAATATTGCAACCATCGAAAATGTAATGATGCGGATCCTCTTTCCAATCTGGTTTTTTGGGTGTTTCCAATATTCCCTCAAAATTGCAAACAACATCTCACCGGTTTTGGCTGGAATTAGTATAATCAGCCCTTATTCATTTGCCTGTGAGGCCATCCGATCGGCAATGCTAAATCCGGCTGATTATATCCCATTTTTTGTCAGCATTGCTGTTTTGTGCGCAATGACGGTGGCCGCAGGATTTGCAGGTTTTTATGGGCTCAAGAGGAAACTTGATTTTGTTTAAGGAGCAGTGAAAATAATGTTGTTTTGGCAAC
>CAYTZU010000028.1:0-10238 GCA_964442725.1 uncultured Pseudomonadota bacterium | reverse complement strand
TAAGAAAAAGTAAAAACTTATAATTGAGAGTGCTAAAAAATTTTCAAAAGGGTGTCGTTTTGCTTAAAAAATTAAAAGATATAAGTTTATTGGTTTCGATTTTAGCATTTCTACCAATACTTTTTGGATGCGCAACACTGCAACGACAATCACTTGTTTTTGGACCAACGAAAAAGGATGAAATTTCTGTCTCAATTTCCAGCAAAAAGTCGAAGAATCTTGCCCCAGTGGCAAAAAAAGAGGAAGTTGACCCGGAAAAAATGAATAAATCAGAACTCCTTGAATATTGCAAAAAATTGTCTGGAAAACCGACAAAGGAAATCAAACCTGAATCAGCCAACTCAGAAAGCTCAATATCTCTGAGTTTCAAAGTAAAAAACGCAACTAGACAGACACTTTTCGTCACCTGTTTTGCATATCTTCAAAAACACTCATATTCGGCCTGGAGATGGGATAAGTCGCCAATTTACGAGCTCAAGCCAAATCAAGAAGAACTTGTTGAAATAGACAAAACATTCAGCAAAAACGTTGCTGAGGGAATTTATGGATATTTAGCCATTTTTAACTCTTATCAAGAGGCTGAGTCATCAACTTATGAGCTACTTGATGATTCAAAAAAGCTAGATCTTGATTTGCTCTACAAAATCGGACAAAACACGGTAAATATTGAAGTAGAAAAATATGGAGTTGAGGCTCAAATTTTTGATTATCAATTAACGGGAAGACAGGTCGAGCAACTGGGATATCAACCAGAGCTTGATTTTTTTGTCGAAAATAAGACAGGTAAAACAATTCATTTAACCTGCTTTGTCTATGAACAACAACAGGATTCAATTGAAACATCGGTCTGGAAATATGTCAAAACACCAGTTCAAACACTTGATGACGGTGAAATTGGAATCATCGACATAGCCAGCATGAGGGATGCATATGATGTTCTTTATACACGAGGAACCTTAGGAGTATTTGACGAAGGCGAAGAAGAATTAGCAAACCAATCAACCTTCCAGCTGATTCCTGAAAACAAAAAGGTCAAACTTGATCGCCTTTCAGCTCTGCGAGGCAAAAAGGTGGTTTTAACAGTTGAAAAATATGGCTCAAACGGCGAATTCCTTGATTACGTGATTAAAACGAAACCCAGAAAAACTAATCCCTAGGGAAAATCACTAAATACGAAAATGATGAGGAAAAGAGCCAGAGATACTAAAGAATCTAAGACAGACGCGAGTTTACCGTAGCCAGTTGCAATAATGCGTCGAAATCACCTCTCTTTTAGTGGTTTTCCTTAACTTTTATAATAAAATATGGCTTTCTGACCACCCTTTATACATTTAAATTTAGATGAGTTAGGATAAGACAAATTAGTGGATTCCGACTTAGTTTAACATCGACTCGATAAATGAAAATGCGTATAAACTTAATCTTTTTGATTTTAGGGATGCCTTTAAGTCTTTTGGCGCCTGATGAGAAGTCACATTCCCTCCCCACTGCAAATATTAAAAACATGCCGGTGGATTGCCTAAATCTAGTTATAAATTTCCTGAGCCGCCCTGATGAGCTTGGACCGCTTGAACCGCTGCTGAGAGGTGGCTCAAAAATATTTCGACAAATCATTATTAATAAATTTCCATTTCTGCCTGGGAAAAGAAATCTGTCGCTTGTAAAACCGGAATTATCAATGTCCACTGATGATCCAGAAATTAGGGCTCGCGAGGGGGGGTATCGGCTCGACAATCGAAATCCTCGACAAAAGTGACAGAGTCACTAGAACAATCAATTTTGATCCAACAATAGCAGTATCTGAATTTCGAGCTCATAATATGCCCTTCCGAGAGTTAGAGAGTGACGAAACGCCATATCCTTGTAAATACGATGACAAGGGAGATTATGTCCACTCCACAACACAACCACATTTGCAGCAGCGGAATTTAGCCATAACCCCCGATGGAAAACACATAGCTATAAGCACTTCTGGTCTCATCATAGGCAGAAGTGGGCTTGGCCAAAGATCCTACACGGTAATTGAATATTATAATTTGCAAACCGGTGAAAGGTTCCCTAAATCTTTTGCAGTTTTAAATCCTGAAGGGCAAAACCCCTCTGGGATTGTGTACGATGATCAAGGCAGACTCAGAATATTGTATGACAATAGCCAATACATTGTAGAGGCTATGGACACTTTCGAGCAATGCCATGAATCAAATGAAAATATGTCAGACTTAAAAAACTCCCTGGATGATCAAACTAAACTTGCAAAGTTTTATTTCACCCCAAAGCCTGTTGTCCCCTCTGAAGAACCCTATAAAACCGATGCACCACATCCAAAAAATCCGAACCTTCAGGCGCGCACTTCAAAGTGGTCGAGCAAAGACATTCTGTTACCAGCGTTCCTGGTTGTAACCCTGACAAGTTTTTTAATTCTTTCATTTAAAAAAAAGGTTGAAAGGAACAAACGGAAAAGAGCAAAAAGAAAAAAACATTCGAACCAAATAAAAATCACCAATTCTATGGAAAATACCTAAATACAAAGGGTATGAGAAAACAAGCTAAAGAAACGTAATTATTATTCCGATTCATCAAATTGGCTTTCAAATTCTTCTAAATTTGGGGTAATTCCTGTTTTAATTTTCCGTCTTGGTTGTTGGTCAGCGCCTAGTGATTCATCTTTTACTTTAAAACTCCAGCCACCATTTTCAGGATCTTTTTGCGCAATACCATAGACGCTACGTCCAGTTTTGACCCCATTTTCATCGACAGTCCAACTCTTTGAAATTATTCGTTTTGAGGCTGACTGATTGCCAAAGTCCGAATCAAATGACTGAGCCTGAAAGGAGCTATTTGAAAATTGGGTGCCAAAACCCTGAGAAGATGTCTGATCATCAACCTCTTTGTTCTGTTCAGCAAAAGAATCATCCTCTGCCGGAATAAATGTTCCTGGTTGGATGGATTCAACATCGTCTTGCCAAGAATCTTCTGGATTGATTCTTTTTTTTAACCTGTTTTCCACTTCTCGAATCTGGCCATTTAAGCTCCAGCAGTCATTGACCATTTGGCTCATTTCATGCTCAAGCCTTGAATGCTCTGAGAGCGAAAGCTTTATTTTTGCCAGAATTTCAGCCTTTTCGATGGCCAAAGAATCACGATTTTGGGATGATTGCTCCTGAGAACTCCTGCTTTCAAGCTCGCCCACCTCAGCAAACTGAGTACTCAAAACTTGCTCCATTTCTTTGAGAGCCTGGTTAAACTGCCTTGCTTGTTCAACCATCTTGCCCAATCGATCAACCTGTTCTTGATATTGGACAAAATCGTTGGCCACCCCAAACCCTTCATCGAAAGGAGGCTGAGCAATCCCATCGGCCTGCAAATTAACGCTTGGAGCACCCGCTAAAAACAATATTAAAGTTTTAAATTTTACAAAATTCATTTTTATCCCAAATTGCAATCAAAAGCATAAGCAAAAATCATTATTAGAATTAGCAAATAAAACCATTAATTTTCAATAAGAAATAATGATAACATCAATTTATAGATATAAAATTCACTTTTTTTGGGCTTTCAATGAAAAAGTTGTTTTCTCTAATAATTTTGTTAATTATTGGATCCGGATTATATAAAAATGCTTTAAAAACCGCTATTTCTGGTGACGTCATTGAAACTGCAAGTGCCAACGGATTGACCGAGTTCGTACAGGCCGTTGCAATCAGTGATTTGACCGATAGTGCAAAAAAGCAGGGACCTCCGGCACCATTTACTGTTTTTGTTCCAAAAAATGAGGCTTTTGCTGCCTCTGGCCTTGCAAAAACGCGTGATGCCTTGAGACCGGTCATCAAATTTCATGTAATTCCGGGCAAAAAGTTGGCAAAAACTGACTTAAAACCTGACCGAATTGAGACGATTGCAGGAAGTAAGGTTGAAATCCTCTCAGCCGATCAAGTTAAAGGACAGAACGAAACTGCCAAAATTGAAAACAGCTTTGAATGCAGCAATGGCTTCATTCACGTAATTGATAAGGTTCTCACTCCAACAAAAGAGGACCCTGTCGAATAAATTGCTTTTACAACATCATTTTTTAGGAAAACATCATGAATTGCTTAAAACACAAAAGCCTAAAGTTATTTGTTTTATTTAGTTTTTGCTCCGTTGGAGTTTGTTTTGCTCCTACTTCAACTTCAAAAAGCACAAGAAAACCAACTCCAATTGGTGCCAAACGAAAAAATATACCCCTTAGTCAAAGCCAAATTGGTCGTGACAAATTGGGTGATTTCCAAAACATGAATCAAGGAACAAATGGCGCATTCATTAATCCTTATCCATGGCTTGATTATTTTGCACATGAGTGGAACCTAAATCCAGAGGAGGTCATTGCTCGATTGGCCGATTATAGCTCAAATTATGACCAAAATTCCCAAAAAATGACTACTTTTTTTGATCAAGAAAACGCAGCAAGAGCCAACATTGAAGCGGAACTTTCTTCTTTGCAAGCTACATCAATTCTACAAACCAATGAATCTAGAAGACGTCGTGAACTAAATCTTCGTGAAAAAGAAAAATTTAAAGAAATATTACAACGAACAATCGATTCACTTGTACAAAAGCGCGATGATTTGAGATCGCATTTATTTGAAAGGCAAGAAACAATAAGTCAAGAATTTTGGACTCAAACTATCCTATCGATGGAGAATGAACTCAGAATTATGAGTTCGACAAACCCTAATTATTGGCTTAAAGATAGAGAACGTTTCAACCGAGAAGCAAATCTTCGTTTTTCAAGCGACCAATTGCGTATTAAAGCTCTTGGTCGGCTCAATAGACAAATTGAAGCTCAGATCTCTGCCTTAACTCAACGAATTATTGAATTGAGCTGTTTTATGTACATGCAAAGCTGACTTAAAACCTGATCGAAGGAGAGGATTGCATGGGGTAAGGTTGAAATCCTCTCACCAGATCAGGCCACAGGACTACATCTAATAGTGTTTTTATTTTATTTACATCATTTTTAGGAAAACATCATGAATTGCTCAAAGTACACAAGCCCAAAGTTATTTGTTTTATTTAGTTTTTATTCCTTTGGAATTTGTTTTGCACCTCGCAGCCCAGAAAAATTAGATGAAT
Source organism: uncultured Pseudomonadota bacterium (assembly GCA_964442725.1). Classification (GTDB taxonomy): domain Bacteria; phylum Babelota; class Babeliae; order Babelales; genus CAYTZU01. The sequence goes on along the minus strand of CAYTZU010000028.1, from coordinate 5,126 downwards.
CACGGCCAAGAACACCTTTGGGCGAAATATCTACTAACCTAAGAGCCGCTGAAAACCCGAATAAGCAACAATTGCCAATTCGAAAAATGCTTACAGCACTTGATTTCTCTGAAAAAATACGTCGCAACATCATCGCAACGCGAAGACTCTTCCAGCTCTATTGTTTAATTAGAGACTTTAGAGCGCAAAGAGGCTGTCTTGAAATAGACGCTGATCTTACAAAAAAAATAATAAGCATAGACTTTGAAGGATTATCAGATTCAGATTTTGAGCAACAAATAAAAACAATAACTTCTTGGAAGCAGAAAAGGGAAAAACATGCACTTGAAGTACAGGATGAAGAACTGTTTGATCATCTTGAAGATTTATTAGATTATTCACTAGATTTAAAATCCTCAATAGCTCAGATGCAAGAAGAATATCCTTTGCATTCTTTTGCAGAACTTGAGGCCGAATTATCAACGCTTACTCAAGAATTAACAACATTTTTAGATGAACTCGAGGAATAATTAAATTGGTACACGCAAAATATCCCTTAGATCTAGTCTAATCTAAGCAAACAATTGCAAGTGGCCAAAAATAGGTATTTTTGGCCATTTCCTCCACTCAGCTTTCATCGAAATAAAAATTGTTGCAGCATGCTCCGACCCCCGCCGTCATTGCCGGTGGTGGTATAATATTTTTTGGATTAACGATATTTCCACAAACAGTTGCTGGCTCTTATGTAATACTCAAGTTTATTGATCTATACAAGGACGAAATTCGGACTTTCATAAAAAACCCCGTCAAATTCAAAAAACAAAATTTTTACCGAATCAAAAAATTTGTTAGCGAATTATGGTAAAGTTTTTTGGAACTGGTAAAAGCCCCATTAAACTGGACATTTAGGCACGAATTGGCATACTCAAATTCCTTATTTTTAACAGATAATAAATGTGAATAAGTTGTGATTGAAAAAGAAAATCAAAACCCAGAATTCCAGCATAAAACCGTATTTTTAAAGGAGGCAGTTGAGTTTTTTAGTCATTCCAGTGGACAAAATAAAGTTTTTGTCGATGCCACGCTTGGCGGTGGAGGACACACCAAGGCTCTTCTGGAGGCCGATCCCACATGCAAAGTTATCGCAATTGATTGGGACCGAAAGGCCATTGAAAATGCACACTTCAACTTGAAGCCAATTTTTGGCGATCGGATCGAGATCGTCTTTTCAAACTTTACAGGAATTGCCCAGATTTTGAAGAATTTGAAAATTGGGCAGGTTGATGGAATCCTTGCCGACTTTGGAACCTCTCAAAATCAAATTACCTCCAATGACGGGTTTTCGTTTTCAATCGAAACGTCGCTGGACATGCGCATGTCCAACTCACACAAACACGTGACAGCCGAGACAATTTTAAATCAAGCAAGTGCCCAAGAACTCGAACACATATTTTCGCGATTTGGCCAAGAACGATTTTCGCGCATAATTGCCAGAAAAATTGTCGAATTCCGAGAAAAAACCCCAATAACGACAACAAAAGAGCTGGCCGACCTGGTTTTGAAAATTGTCGCTTCAAAAAGTAATCCAAAAACTAGATGGAAAATCCACCCAGCCACCAAGGTTTTTCAGGCCCTTCGAATCGCGGTCAACGGAGAGCTGGATAACATCGATCATTTCTTGCGGCAGGCCTATCAAGTCTTGAAACCCGGCGGAATTTTTGCCTGCATCAGCTTTCACTCACTTGAAGATGTCATGGTAAAAAATTTCTTCAGAGATCGTATTTTTGAAAATCAAACCTCAAAATTGTTGGCAAAAAAAGCAATTTTTCCAAGTGAAGAACAAATCCATGAAAACCCTTCCTGTCGATCTGCAAAGATGCGGGTGTTACAAAAATAATCAAAATGTAATGTTTTTATTGACAAAAAAGATTGGCAACTCTACATTTCGCGTCGGATTGAAGCTGGTCTTCTTCCTCGATGGCATTATTTTTTCATAAATTTTGCGTGATAGAATTATTGAACGCGCAAGGGGGGGGTGTCAACATGGAAATAACCGAAGTAAAGGTTTATCCGGCAAATGAAGGAAAACTTCGAGCTTATGCAACTATGGTTATTGAGAATTGTTTTATCATAAGGGACATGAAGCTTATCCAAGGCGAAAATGGCATGTTTGTTTCAATGCCTTCACGCAGACGAAAAGATGGCACATTTAAAGATGTTGCCCATCCACTAAATCAAGAAACTCGAAAAATCATAGAAGTTAAGGTTATCGATGAATTTGAAAAGGTTATGATTCACGGCGGTGAAACTGTAGCTTCAATGCCATAAATTCAAAGATTACCGTCTACAAATTAGGATTTTTAATAAAAAAAGGATCAATTTTGTTGGTCCTTTTTTTATTTTTAGCCCATTTTGGTCAAATTCTTAAAAAAATCGTAACAAGTTTTTTTTATAAAATCATTTTTGTCAAAGCCATTCATTTGTACGGTTTCAAAGCAATTTAGTTCAAAACATTGATTGGAGATATTGGTGTTAAATATCAGCCTGAATTGATTTGTTTTTTGGCAACAAATTTGCCGTACAGAAATAGCCAACTGAGCCCCAATTCCATAAAGTTGCCAGAGATTTTTATCGTCAATGTTGCCTCGGCAATTGGCTCGATAAACTGCCGCTCCATTATTTGAAAGAGCCTCTTTTGCGCAGGAAAAAACATTATCAAATACTCGATCACAAAAGCAAGACGGGTCAAGGCGGCGAGTAACATTTGAGCTTGATTTAGCCCGCTTTTGATCGGAGAGGAAGACCAAAAGTGTTTCAGTTCTTTTCTCAACGTTTAAATTATCGCCTTGAGTAAACAATAAAATTGGATCGGGCGCAGAAAGCTTCTCTTTAATTTGCGCAAAACGCTTATGATTGATGACCTCAATTCTAACCGTTTTCAACTCAAGCTCAGGCACGATGTCAACGGCAACCTCTTGAGGGTTATATCCAATCAAAATTCTCATCTGCGGAAAATAGGCATTGTTGTCAGCAGTTTTGCCGATGAAATTAATTGATTTACGGTTAAAAACCTTTTTTTCATTGTCTAAAGTTATTCTAGATAAATTATTAAAAATTCTATCGGCAAGGTCATCGTCCCTGTCCACGCCATCAAAAGTTAGCTCAAAAATATCTTGGCCATTTTTTACCTTTTTTTCATAATTAAAGCCTTTCAATCGGCTAAATGAAAAAATCATTTCTTGTTTAAAGCTTTGGCCGGGATCCTGAACAACCTTTATATCTTTGATGACCGATTCACCCTTGATAAGCGCAAATCCTTTTGGAATTTTTTGATTATATCGATCAACAACAAAGTTGAATGGCTGAATTTTTTTGGCTCTTTGAGCAGAAAATCCATTTTCGCAAACAAAGCCAAAAAGGCAAATTACAAAAAACGCACAAATCTTTGAACTTTTTAAAACAAAGATCTTCAAGATATTTTCTCGCTGAAAAATAAATCAAAAACCACCCGCTCTAGTGGTCGAAAAAAAATTAATAATGATTGAGACTAATAGTCAATGATAAAAATTTAATTGGTAACAAATCTCAATTAAATCTCATTTTTGATTATTTTTTTCCGCAAAAAATCCATAAATCGTGCCATAAAATTTAAGTTATGAATTGTAGCCAATTGATAAAATGAAAGTTCCTTGGCTTTAAAAAGATGCACAAGATAAGCCAAAGTATAATTTTGGCAAGTGTAACAAGGACATTCCGACTCAATTGGCCCAAAAACGCTCGCCAAGCTCCCCGTTAATTTTAAATTCCCATTGGCCGTAAATAAAAGTCCATGTCTTGCCGCGCGCGTTGGATAAGCGCTGTCAAAGGTATCAAGCCCAAGCGGGACACAGGCCTGAATTGAAGGCAAATCTCCAATCCCCAAAAGATGAACCGGTCGCTCTGGCGGCATTTTTGGCATCAAAAACTCTAGCATTTTAACCATTTCGCCCAAATTTTTGCCAACGCTCCCGCCTACAGCCATTCCATCAAAGGCTAAATTTGACAGAAAAGAGCAACTCTGAGCGCGCATTTGCTCGTCAATTCCGCCGTGCACCACGGCATAAATGGCTTGGCACTTTTCATTTTTTTGGTGGTGAATGAGCGATCGCTCCTCCCACCGATGAGTCCGCTGCAGCGATTTAAGCTGATAGTTTCTATCAATGTGGTAGGGCAGGAGTTCATCGAAAGCCACGATGATGTCAGCTCCTATAATTTTTTGAGCGTCAATTGAGCTTTCAGCTGTGAGTAAAATTTTCGATCCATCAACATAAGAGCGGAAAGCAACCCCATTTTCATCAATTTTTATGACTAAATTTTTCGGAACCTTTTGTCCTTGGCTTTTTAATTCTTGAGCAACTCCGCCATATTTCAAGCTAAAGACCTGAAACCCACCTGAATCGGTTATTATTGGACCATTTCTTGAGCTAAATTTATGAACTCCGCCGGCTTCTTCAATGATTTTTAGCCCTGGCCTGACAATCAAATGATAAGTATTGTAAAAAACCAGCTGAGAACCAGTCTTTTTAACATCAAGGCTGTCAGCGGCTTTAATTGCAGCATTTGTGCCCACCGGAACAAAGCCAGGAGTATCAATGACTCCGTGGGGTGTGTAAATTCGACCAACTCGAGCTTTTGATCTTGTCGATTGATGTAAAATTTCAAATTTGAACTTATTTAACTGAGTCGGCAAAGTTATAAAATCCTTAAAAACAATTTTTTGGTTTTAATAATATTTTTCAAATGATATCAAACATTTAAAAATCGGCTATCCATATCAAAAAATGCTTTTTTAATATCCAGATCGAGCTAAAGCCCCGTGAGTGATCCAACTTGATCACTTTATCAAAACAACAATCGACCTCCTGACACCGACTTCAATATCGACAACTGTTGATAAGCCTAGATCGGTCCACGGATCATCATTTTAAGGTCTCATGGGCATATCAAGAGGCCTTAAGGCCCTAAATCAACATGGCTTGAGCAGGACTATAATGCTCCAATATAAAATACCCCACCATACTTTACCTGTTGTGCAACATCAGTATTCACTGCGCAAACAGCAACTGTAAGACCACTTTTTGCAATTGCAGCATCCATTAGTTTACCTA
>CAYTZU010000027.1:0-10243 GCA_964442725.1 uncultured Pseudomonadota bacterium | reverse complement strand
CGCTGGAAAAACAAAGCTAGCTCACACACTCAATGCCTCAAGTTTGGCCTTGCCTCGACTCATGGTCGCATTAATCGAAACCTATCAAAAGGAGGACGGCCAAATTATTCTGCCAAAATTCCTCCAAGACGAGATGGACAAAGTTTGGTAAAAAATACTCAAATTTAGTGGCAAAATGTGTTAGACAACGATTTAGGCAAAACTATTCATTGATTTTGCAGATTAATTAAGGGGACGAAGAACTCAATGATGCATGCCATAGACAACAAGAAATTGCTTGAACAGGTCAGGAAAATTAAAATCATTTCCAAAAGACTTGTTAGCAGCCACATTTCTGGTGACTATGCCTCTGCGTTTAAGGGTTCCGGGTTTGAATTTGAGCAGCTCAGGGAATATCATATCGGTGATGATGTCCGATTTATAAATTGGAACGCCTCAGCCAAAAACGACAAAATTATGATCAAAGAGTTTGTTCCAGAGCGTGATAGAACTTTGATTTTGGCCGTCGACTGCTCGAGTTCATCAATTTTTTCCTCCAGACCTGAATTAAAACGAGATCTGATTTTTTCAACTGCTTCAGCCTTAGCTTTGATTGCCAATGCCAGCAATGATCGCGTTGGACTACTTTTGTTTTCTGACGGAATAAAAAAATGGATTGTCCCAGAAAAAGGCAAGTCTGTTGTAACAAAAATTGTCGATGAGCTCAGCCAAGAGATTTTAAAGGGTGGAAAAACCAGTTTTTCGGAGATGCTTAAGTTTTTGGCAAATATGGAGCACTCAAATTGTGTTTTGTTTATCATCTCAGACTGGATATTTGATCAGGAAAGCCTTAAAAGAGAGTTAAAAGTCATTGGTAAAAAGCATGAAGCTGTGGCTGTTAGAATTTTAGACAGACTCGAGCAAGAGCTCCCTCCCGTCGGTTTAATCGAGCTTGAGGACCCAGAAAACGGCCATCGAATTATGATTAATGCCGGGGACACCCGACTTAAAAGTCTGATTTTAAATAGATTAAAAAGCCAAAACAGAATGTTTGAGAGCTGCGGGCTTGATCTGTTAGATTTACGCCTCGGAGATAGAATTGAAAGGCAGTTGGCTAATTTCTTCACTTATCGAACTAGACGATTAAAATAATGGACATAAAAAGCATTTTGGACGACATTGGTGACATTTACGACTACTCAGGAGCTTTATTTTTAGATACCGCTCAAGGCAAGATTCTTATCAATTTAATTATAATTTTGCTCATTGTTATTATATTTTGCACCACAATTAGTGTCTATTGGAAAATTTTTTCGAAAATTAAGCCATGGGATAAGGCTAACCTTGAACTTGAAAAGGCTTATTTTGAATTTTGTAATGGGCAAAAAGAGGTTCGTGCGCTATATTTTGACATAACTGGTATACTAAAGTTGCTGATAACGGAACATTTTAAGATTAACGTAATTGGAAAAACCGATAAAGAGGTCATAAAAAAGATCAGTAATGCCAACATCGACCAAGACACTGTAAAAAGTATTGATGAGTTATTTTATCGAGCACAATCGATTAAATTCTCCAGTCAAGATCAGGTCAAAGATCAGGTTCTTTCTGATGTAAGCATGACAAAAACACTCTTGAAGGAATGGGCTTTAAAAAATAAACGATAAAAGGAGAGGATGATTTTTGAGTGTGTAAAATTAATCTAATCAGGAACTGGCTGGAGTAGTTTTGTTATCATCTGCTCTTAAGTATCAAAGTTTACCTGAACTTGCAATTTTTCTCCGGGAGAAATCTCCCTTGTTGTGTATAATTTTATTATAAAAAATTGAGGTTAAATTTTATTTATGGCTAAGCATGTTGGCATCAAATTACCGGAAGATTTAGTTGCTTTGCTAAATACAGAAAAAACAGTTGGAACTTTGGCTACATTTTCAGAAAAAGGCTTCCCCCACACAACCCCGCTTTGCTGTATTTTGCCAAAGGGGGAAGAAAGTCTTTTGTTGACCATTCACAAAGAACACATAGGCTATCACAATATGGTCTGGCAGAAGAAAGTTATGTTAAACTTTATGGGTGACAATAATGTTGCCTACAGTGTTTTGGGAAGAGCTGGCGTTGTGCGTGCTCCATCAATGGTTCATCCATTAATGAATGTTGTCAGAATAGATGTAATTGACATTAAATCTGACCGGTCCATTTTGACCAAGATTGATCATGGGGTCCAATGGAGTTTTACCTCCCCTGAGGCAAAATGCTTAGTTTCAAATCTATATTTAGAGCTAAGGGACTTGGCGAGAAATTTATAAATAAATATTGGGAGGGAATATGCTCCTTAAAAAATTGCTTACAAAAGCTTTAATATTTTGCTTGGCAAGTTTAGGCATTAACGGATTGGATGCAAATTTTTGCCAACCAGATTTTTTGCAACGAGCCCAAGCTCAAGTCTCGGAGATGGGAGCGAACCCATTCAATTTAAACACCGATGATCCAGAAGCGCTTTTTGAAACAGTCTACAATGTAATTGAGAATATGAGTCCAGAAGAGCGATCGGAGTTTGAGGAGGCCAGCAAAAAAATTTCTGATGAATTGGAAGTTTTTGTAAACAACGAATCAGCGAAAATGGGAATCACTCCAGAACAATATTTCGAAACAGAGTTTTTCAAGTTATTTGAAAATGAAAATGTGGCACTGGCAAAATCGGACTCTGGAGTCCCTGGAATGAAGCTTTACGAAAGCGATTTCAAAATGCCGTTTGGTAATACACAAAAACAGGTCGACCTTACCAAATCAAAGGACCAAAAAACTAATGCCGCAGCAAGTCCCGAAAAATCAGAGTCCGAGAACTCTATCGAAAAACAAAAAGATTCACAAGAATCAAAGCCAGAAAGCAAAACTCGACAACCTAATAACGAATTGCGCGAAAATGGAAATTGGCTTAAAAAGAGAGCATTTTCAGTTGAGGGCAAAAAATTATTAGAAGAATCAAAAAACTTACTAAAGGAAATCAGAGAAAAGAGAAGCAGTTTTTATGCAAAAAAGATTGAAGAAATCGATTCTTTGCTTGATAACTTTTTTCAGAAAATAGGAGTTGAAAGAGGCAATACGATTGGAATTTCGGAGTACATCGAAACGGTTGTTGGACAAAAGATCAACAAACTTTCAAACATTGGAAAAAAAGGCACTCATGAAGAGAAAGTTGATGATTTCGTACTTTTTCAAATAGAGGATAAGGTCGATTTATTCAAAACTGAACTTTCAAACTTAAAAGCGGAGTCTGATTCGATAGGCGATATCGATAGAATGGCCTCAGAACAGATAAATACGCTCGATTACCACATTCAATCGGCCGAAGATAATTTTATGAAAATAGAAGAAGCACTTGGCAAAATTCACGAAACTTACGATGACAAAATGGCCAGCCAATACTTCAACCAAATCGATAATTATTATGATCAAATTTTGGCCATTGACAAACACGTAAAAGAAACTGGCATTAAAAATATTGAAAAAATAAATGAATTAATTGCCTCTTCGACAAGCAAAATTGAAGATAAAATCAAGAAATTGAGCACTGATGTGACGGCAATTTTGGATAAACTTGAAAAAAGTTCATCAAAACAAGGGTCCGAGCGAAACAAACAAAAAATTAATAATCCAATTAAAGAGGCTAACAATGATTCGAGCCTAGAAAATTATTCTGTTTTAGGCAGCATTAAAGCCGGATTAAATCGATTAATTGGACGCAAAGAATCTGTTTTTGCATAATATTTTTTGGATTTTTGAAGAATAAGCCGTTGATCTATAAAGATTTGCGCTGATATTATCGCCAAAGCTAAAAACAAAATTTTTCATGGTCATAATTCGGAACAAATAAATTGATATCAAAGAAAATTTCAAGCCTTAAAATTTTAAGCATCTTTTTATTTTTTTCATTATTCGACTTTCAGAGAGCATTTTCGCTTTCTTTAAAATTGAAAAGTATGGACTCAAAACCTACTCAAAAAGCAGAAGCAAAACCTGCCAACCCCCAACCCATAATTGAGCCAAAAAAAGAGGTAAAATTTTCCTTTGCAAAAAGTGAGAAGCCTCAAAATCCCGAGCCCGCACCTCAAAGCGAAACACCTGCCCCCATGACAGTGGCTCCAAGTCTTCAAAGTCCCACCTCGACGGTGACAGATCTCGCACAAAATAAAGATGCCGAACAATCTGGTTTAAAGCCGCAATCAAATCAAGTCACAACAACACAAAGTGCTGAAAACGAAAAAACCGAAGATTTTTCACTGGAAAAGGTTGAACAAACAAAAAGGGATTGGAAAGAAACTCCAAACGAACGAAAAACCTACATAAAAGAATCGTCCGATTATTATAAAAAAATCCTTGATCTGGTAAAAAAAGCTTCCAAAATCACGTCTGAAAGCGAGAAAGCCTCCCAAGAACTTAATACTCAATTAAACGATACTTACAGTAATGCCTCTTCTACGATGGGAGATTTCGTTGAAATTGGTCGAAAAATAGAGAATTATGTCCATGAACAAATCGGCAAATATACTCAAAAAGAAAAAATTGAGTAGGAAAATTTTGAAAATAAGTAGAGACTTTTAAAAGGCAAAGACTATAAAATATTTCTCATAGAGGTTATTTCTATGCTCATTAATCAAAGTTTCAAACCAATTCTGTTAATTTTGGTGTCAGGTTTTTTTTGCTGGCAACAACCTTCTACTATGTTGGCGGCCAAAAAGGCGCAAAAACAAACCGTCTTAAAAGAATATGTTGTTGTCACCGCTGACAAAAATTCAGTGCTTGAACGACTAAATTTGCTCTTCGATAAGCTAAAATTGTTTGCAAATTACCCAAAAAATCTAAAAGAGCTTCAGGAACAAACCAACGTGCTTGAGGACTCTTTGAGAAAAAAATTAACCGAAATGAAGGACTCATCCTACATAATTTCTGGCGTTCGAGATGAGGTCGCAAACGCAAGAAATGAAATTCCTACCCAGGAGACAAATGTTAAGGCAAAGCAAATTTTCGATAAAATCGTAGACTTTTGGAACAGCGCAAACGGCGAAATGGAAAAAATCGAAAAAGCAAGCAAGGAATTTTCAAATTTAAATGATCAAATAAAATTAAAAATCAATGAAATTGAAAAGATTTTGGAGGAAGGAAACGCTGAAATCAACGACATAAAAGATGAATTAGAGAAAATTGCCAAAATTGAGGAAGAAATCGCTGGAAAAAATGAACGCGATATCTCTGAGCAAATATCTAATTTATTCGATAGCAAAGCTTCAAGTCAAAGTGTGAATTCAGAGGGGAAAACCCCCGAAAAGGCACACGAAAAATCACCAAAAAATGAAAGTTTAGATGAGCCTGCGCCCAAAGTTTTATCTTTTTGGCAAAGCATTGATGTTTTGGGCAAAATATTACTCAATTTCATAAGCATTGCATGGAACGGAGCAAAAGACTTATTTGTACGGCTTTTCGTAGTAAAAACAGACAATCAAGAAATTCAAGCCACTCTTTCCAGTGATCAAAAAGCTAAAACAGATTTGTCTGCTTCAACAAAATCAATTGAAAAGCTAAATGCAAGCGAAGCGCTTGAACAAAACAGCACAACTCCTGCTCAAGACAAAGAAGCGATAAAATATAAAGAAGGCCTAATAAGCTCTCTGGTTTTGCTAAAAAACGCAGTTTTTGGAATAGTCAATAATGGATATCAATATCTCAAAAAACTTTATTCAAGCATGCAAAGCAAAAAACAGGCCGATGAAGTGATAGAACAGCAGTCAATTCCACAAGATAAAACAGCTCCAGCAGAGCAAAAACCGCAAGAAGCAAAAGTTGAACAAAAGATTGCTGATCAGCCAAAACCCAAGGAATCCACAGAAAAGCCTGGGCAAGCTGTAGTTTTAAACGACAAAAAAATTGAACAACCAAAAACTTTTAAGTTAAAGCTCGGAAGTTCTACTGAAAATCCAGACAAACCAAAGGCTGAACCGGCCAAATAAGCATTTGGCAAATAATTTTCGATAATTTTTTAATAAATTATAAACCAGACTTTGCAGTAAACATGCTTTTTGTTACACTGCTGTCTGTGATTTCTTTGGGTAGAAGAAGAAAATCTCTCACAAGAAGGTCATGCCGGAGTGGCGAAATTGGTAGACGCACTGCTTTAAGGGAGCAGCGGGAGAAATTCCATGGGGGTTCGAATCCCCCCTCCGGCATAAAATGATTTAGAAAATCTTTTATTTCTATGTTGACTTGCTGGGTGCTTTGTTGGCGAACACCTGCAGAGGAGAATTCTAATGAATATCGCTGTGCCGAGAACTTTAAAATCTTGGTTTTTTGTTTGGGTTATCGTGGCCATAGCGGCCTCATATTTCTTATTTAGCTTTGACAAACAGCTATTTGTTGGTTCATCAGGCAGCTTTGTCGAAAGAGTTGTAAACGCTTTCAGCATGCCAAGAATAAATCTTGGAATAGATTTAAAAGGTGGAACTCGTCTTGTTTTAAGAGTTGATGTCGACAAGTCAGTTGAGGTCAAACTCATGGACACAGCAAGAGATATCGAACGTTATTTGAGAAGAGCTCGGGTCTCTGTGCCAACAAAGAAAGCCATCATTGATGGAGTTTTAAAACTAAATTTTGCCAGTCCAGAATTGGCAAAAAGTGCTTGTGACAAAATTTTAGAGGGTTTTGCTCCAACAGAAATTGAAGTAAAAAATAATGGATCAGATGTTGTTATAAGCATTGTTTCAGGATATCGAGACAAGCTTAAGGCAAATTCTATAGACCAAGCTGTAAGTATTTTGCGTGCAAGACTTGATACGGTCGATGTAAGAGGCCTTTCGGTTAGCAAACATGGTTCGCACAACGTCGTTGTAATGCTCCCTGGCATGAGCAGTGCCGACATTGTTGAGATCAAGCAAACAATTGCTCGATCTGCACGACTAGAGTTTAAAATCGTTGAAGGACATTCGTCAAACAAAGGTAAGCTTCTTGAGAGATTTGGAGGGGTTTTGCCTCCTGATAAAATGCTAATTCCTGGAAAAGGTGATGAGGAAGGCAGTGGTGGATGGTATTTGGTCTCAATTTTCTCTGATGTGAGCGGCAAAAACATCAGTTTTGCAAATGTCAGCTATGATGAATTTGGTCGACCAAAGATAGATTTTCAGATGAACAGTGAAGGCGCTCGCGAAATGCGTGAAACAACCGGTCGTAATATTGGTCGACAATTAGCAATAATTATGGATGGAAAGGTTCAATCAGCTCCAAATATACAATCAGAAATTGGTAAAAGCGGTTCCATTACTGGATCATATTCACATGATGAAGCAATGAAAGTTGCAGCACTTCTAAAATCTGGATCTTTGGATGCTCCGCTAATAATTGAACAAGAAAATCGGGTGGGGGCATCTTTAGGGCATGATTCAATTGTCTGTGGACTCAGATCATGTTTGATTTCGCTGGTTTTGCTCTTAATTTTTGCAGTATTTTATTACACGCTTGCAGGTTTTTTAGCCTTTGTAGCATTGGTTTATAACATCCTTATTTTGTTGTTGTTTTTATCATATTTTAAAGCAACATTGACACTTCCAGGAATTGCAGGAATCGTTTTAACAATTGGAATGGCCATTGATGCCTCGATTTTGATCTACGAAAGCATTCGAGAGGCCTTGAGAGAAGGAATGGTTTACCGTGATGCAGTCAAAGAAGGCTTTAAAGACGCAATGGAAGTCATCTTAGACTCAAACATTACAACCTTCATTGCTGGAGTTGTGCTGTTTTGGTGGGGTGGACCTGCAGTGAGAGGATTTGCTGTCACATTAATGCTTGGAATTATCTCAACGATAATTTCTGGAGTTTTCTTCTTGAGATCAATGTTTGACTTTATTTTGGATAACACTTCTGTTGACAAAATATCGATGTAATTAATTTTAGTGGCGATGTAGCTCAGTTGGTTAGAGCGACGGAATCATAATCCGTAGGTCGTGGGTTCGACTCCCTCCATCGCTACCAATGTTATTTTCCTATCTAATGCAAATATAATTTGGAAATGGAAAATGCTTAGATCGGACGAATTGATCACTCAAATAATTTGGATTTTCACTATCTAGTTTTTGCTCAAATTTAAATAAAAATACTTCTGATTCAGGCTTTATCTCAAATTGAAAGCCCTTAGCAATTTTAGTCCCAAAAATCTGTTTTTTTCCAAATGAAGAATTTCGGATTCCATCAGGAATAACTACGCGCTCAAAGCATATTTCTAAAGATTGAAGACAGGCACAATAAATATTAAAAACCAAACATTTTTCCAACCCCTCTGAATCAATGTTTTCAATCGTTTTTATAATTACAAGCCCAATCCATTTTTCTAGTGGAAGTGCTTTAGAATCATTAATGTGCTTGCAGCCAGTAAAAAGCCTGTACTTTGCCTTTACAACTCTAAATGTCGGAAAAGCAAAAGTAGTAGACGAAATCTCTGTTGGACTTGGAGATGGCGTATCGGCAAACGGAAACTCGCTGTCTGGCAACGAAGAATGTTTCTTACAAAATGATCCCCCCAAGTTGGTTCTTGGCCTTATCTTTGGCTTTTCTCCCTTTTCCTTTGTCTTTGGAGGACAAAAAAGGGGGTTTGATATTAAAAACATAACAAGCATAGCTTTAAATAAAACCTTCATTTTCTATATAATTTTAAAATAAAAAATCGAAAAGCAATTCACCGCGAAAGATTAACTACTATCAACTTAATCATCAAGTAATGACGCTATATCGTCATGCTTAATTGTTCTGCCAATCCTTTTTGGCAACGGTTTTAAAATCTCTCCTTTTTTCTCTTCTGCCTTTTTTTCTTCAATAGTTAATCTCCTTTTTCCACGGTTAATTTCTGTTACATGGCTTGTCAATCGCTTTGCATATTCTTCTAAAAGCTGTTCTATGGATATTTTTGAAAGATTAAATGGATGCTCCTCGATGTTTGGCCAGACGCAGGATGATTTATGTTTTGAATAGGCTTTATCGATTAGTAAACGTGTTGCAATTCCCAGAGAAAAAGTGCTTGGACAAACTATCGGACTTTTAAACAAGGCATCTTTTGGTGGATTTCTGTCCTGAATTATCTGAATATTTTTGAACAATTCAAAGGCGTTTTCTAAAATTCTGCAACCTTCAATATCATTCCAAAAGCCAAAAGCCTTATAGAAAAGCTCACTATCTGTTACGTAAATTACTGATTCAACAAAACTTTTTGCACTTGGTAGATCACGGCTTGGGCGCTGCCCGTAATTAAAGCAAAACTCATGAACTTGGCAAAAAATTGTTGCCAAATTCCTTGGATTAATCGCATCAAGTCGCAAAAAATTAGACATCAAGATAAATAAAAGAATCAATTTTTTAAAATGGATATTCATGTCACAAATAAAATTTTTATTTTGATAACAAAAATAAAAATTATTTCTCTTTGTAACAAATAATTATATTGTTGATAAATATATTTTGCTAAAAATGCTGGAAGATAGCGTTAAAATGAATAAACTTAAGCACTAAAGAATTGAGAGGTGCTTATTTTCGGAGTTCGAAAATTTTAAATTTTTGTGTTTTTTCCAGAGAGCTAGAAAAAATCGAGGCAACCACCTCTCGAACCGCAATTACAGCCTTGCTTGGAGAGTTATTTAATAAATCTCAAGCTTCAGAGACAAAAATTTTGGCCTACCTGTTATCCGGTGAGTTACAGCCCAGTTACAAAAGACAAACCTTTAACATTGCTGACCGGCAAATGTTTTTAATTTTAAAGGAATTTTTTAGCAAAGATGATTTGGAATTTTTTGAACTTGAAGTGAAAAAAAATGGAGACCTCGGACAGGCCTTTTTTGAAGCACAAAAGCAGATTTTAAATAATAAAATTGATTGCCTAACGGATTGCCAAGTAAATCAGCAACTTTCGCTTAGCCAAGTTTATTTAAAGCTTGAGGAAATTGCTCTCTGCAACGGTTCTGGATCGGTTCAAACAAAGGGTAATTTAATAACAGAGTTGATCAAAAAAAGTTGCTTGATAAGCGCAAAATTTATAATAAAAATAATTTTGGGTAAATTGCGCCTTGGTTTTTCTGAAATGACGATTTTAGACGCTCTTTCATGGACCGCCCACCAAAATAAGTCTTTAAAGGAACGTCTCGAAAAGGCCTTTAATGTTTGCGCCGATATTGGCTTGATCGCACAAACTCTTAAAAGTGGAGGTATTACCAAAATCGACCAAATTCATGCGCAG
>CAYTZU010000026.1:0-10302 GCA_964442725.1 uncultured Pseudomonadota bacterium | reverse complement strand
CAATTATAAAATCGCCAAATTGTTCATTATAACAACTAATGATAGCGCGCTTATTTTCAAGTGGTTTTCGATCAATGGCATAGGAAACTGGATGGACCGATTCAAGTTTTCCCTGAATCTTTTTAATTTGCCGAATTTCTAAATCGACAGGAGCATGAAATCGATGATAATCATTGGGGGCAAGCCTAAAAATTAAGACCTGTCCACCTTGAAATTTTTTTGCAAGCTCAGCGTCACCTAAAAATGATTCAATGTTGAATGAACTTTCCTTAATCCAAAAATTGTCCTTTTTATCTATATTTTCCAGGACGAATAATTTTGAATCCGCTGGACTGAAAAAATTATTTTTCTTATTTCCTTTAATTTTCCGTTTGCTTAATCCCTTTTGAGAAAGCTTTCGAGTAAAAAAATCATTAAAATCACCATACCATTGACCATTTTCTGGCTCAAAATCATCAAGCTCTATTTTGTGCTTTTTTGAGAAAATATTAACATTGTGACGACTAAATCTTGAAGTTTGATACCACCCAACAACTTTTGCAAAAGCTCTGGTTCTAAAAAGTGGAAAAAATAATGATTTTCCAACTCCTGAATTTGCAAACTCAAAAGCTGCAAAATGTGGGATTGGCTCCTCAACTAAATCTCCATTTCGATCGTAAAAACTTATTACACCTTTTTTTAGGTTAACTACGTTTTGGTCTGGTGATTTATAAAGATAAATTTGCCCCTTATATTGAGTTAATTCTTTATTTGAAAATAAACACTTTGGAAATTCAAAGAAAAGCATTATAAAAAATGTAACAATTAAAATTTTTACCTGTTTTGCCACTTTCACAAATATCCTAAATTGCAAAATTTGGCATTATTTAGTTAAACAACGCCAAAGATCTTTTTCTAGTTGAATTATACTCAAAGAATATTCGTCCATAGAACCTATTTAACAAAATATCAAATAGGACGAGTTGGATTAGGATATTTATTTTTAGACAAAAAGCTAATTTTTAGTGATTTTGTTCTATAATAATCACACTTTTCTAATAAAAACCTAAAAAGTGCATATTCTATGCTTTCAAAAAATAATGATTTAAAAATTGGCTCTCACGTAACAATTTCTGAGGGTTTTTCTGGCGCAGTTAAAATTTCTCAAATGATTGGCGCCACAGCCTTTCAAATATTTACAAAAAGCAACAGATCCTGGTTTGCCCCCAAAATAAACCCGCTTAAAGCCAAAGCATTCCGTGAGACGATCAAAGACTCAGAGATAAAATTTGTCCTAGCCCATGCCTGTTATTTGATAAACCTTGCTTCAACAAACAAATTAGTGGCCGAAAACTCAAAGAAATCACTCTCTGGTGAGATGACTCGATGCGCTGATTTGGGGATCAAAAATTTAGTTTTTCATCCTGGATCTCACACGGGGGCCGGACTTGAGGTTGGAATTGAGCAAATTGCTAACAATTTAAATGAAATTTTAGAAAACAATGCGAGCTCAACCGATCTTTTGCTCGAAAACATGGCCGGTCAAGGAAGCACAGTTGGATTTGATTTTCAGGATTTGGCCAAAATTAAAAGCAAAATCCATAAAAAAAGCCGTATTTTCTTCTGCCTTGATACCTGTCATGCCTTTGCAGCCGGCTATGATCTAGTCGATAGAGCAAATTTTTTGGCCAGTGTTAACAAAATCGATTCGACAATTGGACTTGAAAATGTGCGCGCAATCCATCTAAATGATTCAGTTTTTGACTGTGGACAAAAAAAGGACCGTCACGCAAATTTGGGCCATGGAAAAATCGGAATGAAGGGGCTTGAAAACATTTTGACGCATCCAAAACTTTCAAAACTGCCACTAATTCTTGAAACTCCAATGATTGATGGCTGGAATGGCTATGCCAAGGAAATTTTACTGGCAAAAAAACTGGCAGCGATGAAATGATTTTTGACTTAACAAATTGAACAATGTTATAAGGTGTTGTTAAAAATACCTTTAAATAAAAGCTTTTTATTCAAATAAATATTGAAGGATTAACTGTTTGAAGTTTTTATTTTCTCAAATTGGCCAAGACATTGACCAAAAAACGCTCTGCCGAGAGTGCGAAATTTCAAATAACCTTGAAAACGATTTCCAAAACCTTGTTCTTGCTCGCCTAAAAAATTTAATGGTTGTCTTGAACAAAAACCCATACAACGCCGGACATATTCTAATCATTCCTCGTACGCACTCGAGCAGCCCCTTGGATTTAGACAATGAAGAAAAAAAAACAATTTTTTCACAAATTGAACGTTGTTTGAAAATTCTAGAAAAAAATTGTCGACCTGAAGGCTTTAACGTTGGATTTAATTTAAAAAAGGCCGGTGGAGCCGCTAATCCAGAACACTTTTTCATAGAAATTGTTCCACGATGGACTGGAGACGCAAATTTTATGGCAAGTTGCGCTCAAACAAAGCCGATCAGTTCAAATCTTATTGAGCTTTATCAAATTTTGAAGGGCAGCTTTGAAAATGAGCAATGATCAAAAATGCCATATTTGCGCTGTCTTAGAACATAAAAATCTGCTTTTATTGAAAGGGAAATTTTCTTCAATAGTCATCGATCCTGAACCATTTAATTTTTTACAAATTTTAATTGTTCAAAATGACCATGGAATCGGGACTGTTTGTAGGCAAAGTTGCTTAGAATTGGAAACTTTTCAAAATTTAACTTTGGATTTTTTTAAAGAAGAACTTGCACCAGATGGCTTTAATATTGGCTCAATTTCCGGTGTTGATCCACTTGATCATAATTACACAAAAATTATTCCAAGGTTCTTTGGCGACGTCGATTTTATGACAACGATTGGAAAAACAAGAGTTATTAAATACAAAACCCATCTAACACCTCAATTTATTGCTTTAAAACTAGCAAAACTGCTTTCATCAATTTTAAAAAATTAGCCGAGGACAGGATGAATTCAATTTATGCGCCCTGGCGGCATTCTTATGTTTTTGATGGGAAAGATAAAGGTGGCAAAAGTTGTGTATTTTGTACAAAAATTAAAGAGGTCCCGAGCTCGCAAAACTTAGTGCTTAAAACATCAAAGCATTTCGCCCTAATGCTAAACAAATATCCATACAGTCAAGGGCATTTGATGGTCATTCCTGTTCGCCACATTGCAAGCGTTCAGGAGCTAAAAAGCCATGAGTTTTATCAAAAACGGCTAATTTTTAATTTTGCTATCAATATTTTAAAAAAAGCTTTTCCAGTAAAAGATTTTAACATTGGATATAACCTTGGGTCTGCCGGTGGAGCTGGAATTCCAAAACATCTTCACAAACATATTGTTCCACGATATCAAAATGATCAAAGTTACGATCCATGGCGGCTAGGCGATAATTCACTGGACTTGGAGCGCGACTATTGTATGCTCAAAACGCATTTTGAGAGTGAGCCCGAAAATAATCCTTTTGAGATCGACAATGAATAACGAAATAATATTTTTATTAAGTTGTCTGACAACAGCCGCTTTAACGCTGGGATCGTTAATTTTTGGGGCCTACGGGCTTTTGGCCGCAATCTGTCTACAGGGAATTCTAGAAAACATCTTTGTCGTAAAACAAATTCAACTCTTCGGACTTCACGTGACAGCCAGCGACGTTTTTGCCGTTGGGCTAGTCTTTGCGCTTAATTTACTGCAGGAATTTTATGGCAAAGACCTTTCGCGTAAAGCCATCCACCTTTATTTTCTAACTTCGATCTGGTTTTTGCTGGCCAGGACGGCCCACGTACTTTACGAGCCATCGATTTATGACTTTTCACAAGAGCACTTCATTAAAATTTTGGAATCCAGTCCAAGATTGATTTTGGCTTCGCTGACAACTTCGTTATTTTCGCTGCATTTGGATCGATATTGTTATTCAAAAATAAAAAGTTTATTAACCAATAAGCTTTCTTGGCTTTCAAACCTGGCTTCTATCGCGCTTTCTCAGCTTTTCGATACGATACTTTTCACTTATCTGGCTCTTTACGGCAATGTTGCAAGTCCAACAAATATCATCATTGTTAGCTACTCGGTTAAGCTGATGGCAATTTCATTGACAGGCCCCTTTGCAATGTTGGCCAGACCTATTTTTAAAATCACTCAAATCAAAAGTTAGTAACAAAAACCGTGATTTTTAAACCAATCCTCTTTGTGAAAGAAAAGCATCTAAAGCTGGCCCAAATTCTTCATTTTTATCCAATGATTCATTTGGATGTTCTGCCTCCCAATCTGGGTGTGAAATCAACCAAGCATGCGTAAATTCTGCCGTTGCTGCCTCAATTTTCTTAAGCATCTCTTGTAATTCCGGAGAGATGCGTTTATTTCTTCTTCGAACCCCTCCAGGAGCAAGTAGGGCGCCAGAAGTTCGATCGCCCAATTCTGATGGAACTGGTGCTTGTGGAATAGCTTGGATTTGAACTGGAAGCTCCCCGCCAACCCTTTTAGCTCTTCGAGGTTTTGGTGCTTGATATCTATCTTGAAGTTTATCGGAAAAAACAATCATATCCGCTCTGTCTCTTTCACTGAGCTCTGCGCCAGACCGCAATTTGCCTTTTAACTCTTCAAGCCTTGCTAATTACAGGGCTTCTTGCTCAGCTTTAAAATTTGAAGCCTCTTGTTCGGCAGCCGTTACCTGATATTTAAATAACTCTTGCGCAAACTTTTGAGCCGCTTGAATGTCTTTTGCAGCTTTAGGCTTTTTTTTCGCTTGGAATGGAGCCAATCTTGTTGGGCGAGCTGCTTGCGGTGATTTTTTAAAGGTTGGAGGCTGTGGATTTATCCTTTGAATTGATTCAGAGTTAACTTTTGCTTGTTCTGCCTCTAACGCCTTTAATTGCCTCTGCCAATTTGCAATCATACCTCTATATCGGTTTTGCTCGCCAGGCGAGAGAGTCTTTAATCTAGTTTTTAAATCAGAAATATTAGTTTTTGCAGCCTCAATTTTTCGCTCAAGCTCAGTTTTCGATAAAATATTTGAGGTAAAAAAGGAAAATGAAAACAGCATCACTGAAATAATTGAGTTTTTATTCATCATCTTTATCTCTCAATTTTAATTTAACCCACCCAAAAACCGACAAAATCTATCTCGTCTTGCCTCACTGGCAGGACTTTGTTCCAAGAAAAACCATTGCCCAGTCTGAAATGGTTGTCCAATTCTAGAAAATCTATTCAACCAAATTCCACCAGTTTGTTTTTCTACGCTTGAGACTGCATTTTGATTGAAAATTTTTTCAATCAGGTCAAAGTCTTCATGCATTGTTACCTTTGAAAGCATTACAGCCGAACCATGAGACGCATTGATATTTTTATTGGCCATGAGCTGAGCAATTAAATCAAATCTTGAATTAAAGGAAAAAATATGAATAGGCCGTTTTTCAGAAAGACCTGAGAAAAATCCTTCAAAAAACCAATCAAAAACAATATTTGGAACATAAACGCAAATTGGACGGTCTCCAAGCAGTTTGGAAACCTGACAAGCAATCCGTTTTGCAATGTTTTTGGCCGATAACTCTAAAAATTGGAAATAGTCCTGAAATCGGCCAGAATCAGCCATTTTTTTTACAAAATTTTCAAGCGGCATCTTAAGTCCTTTTTTTTGGCCAATTTTGGTACAAAAAGACTCTCGACTGAACTTATCAAAGCCCATTGTGGGCAAAAACATTCCTGTCCACTTTCTGTTGTAAAATTCAATGTCCAAAACAATTCCATCGACTGGAAAACTTTTTGAAACCTCAAGGCCGCCCCACTCGTCCAGAAACATTTTCAGGGGTTTTAGAAGTTCATCCTTCCAAAAATTAAAATCAAGCGGCTCAGGAATATCGGTGTAGGCATTGCAATAAATGTCGGTGGCATAATTTTTAGGTGCATTTTGCCCAACAATATTGTTTCCTAATTCAAAGCCAAGCAAAAATTTTGGAACTTTTACTCCGCGGCTTAGAGCGGCTGAAACCAAAAGCTGGGCAAATTTAGAAAGCCCTGCCATCAACATTTCAGAGCGAGAAGCATTAATTCCATTTTTTGGTAAAAATGTGTTGGGTGATAGATTTATCCAAACCCAATCAAGTCCAGCATCCAAGGTTCTATCAACAATTTTTTGACATGAAAAACTCTTTAAATCCTGCTCTTTTTGACAATGGTTTTGGCATTGGCAGAATGCATCAATTTCCATCCAAGAAACCTTTGAAAAATTGCGTGAGCCCTCAGATTTTTTATTAATTTGTTTTGTCTGACAGGCAAATCCAAGTTTTTCGAACAATTGCTTAAATGTTAAAATTTTGTCTTTGATAACCAGCTCTGGCTCGTCAATTCCAAGCGCAAAATTTTTTATTTCTAGAAAAAATTGTGAAATTAACACAATTAAATCACCCACCAAATGCTCCTGCAACGGCATTAATTGAAAATTCTCAGTCGGGCCCAAAAGCCCAAAAAGCGCGCTGTTTGAAAGGACAATTTTTCTCAAATCGGTTAAATTGAAGGCCATCGGCATAAAAACATCTAGAAGCCCGCTCAAATTTGGTTTTCGACATGGAAAAATGTTTGAATTGTTTTTGCGTTCAAATTTATTTTCCAGTCCAGCCGGTGGAACCAAAGAGGTGTGATATCCAACCTTTCTGATTTCAATTGAATTACTCAAAAAATTCTTGAGCGCTTCAAGCTTATCGTATTCTTGAACTTTTAAAGGACGCTGCATTCCAGCAAAATTCAACAAGGGATCGAGAATATCAATAGCCCTTCCAATATCTCGCCCAAGAGGAGGAAGCATTAAAATAATTGTTGTGCGCAGATCCTGGCCAATTATCTTAAAAAACTTCAAAAATTTAGCGCAGGCCGGATTATTTGGATCAGCCTGAAAGCCCCTCAAAAATTCCTGACTCAGCTGGAAAAAAGCCA
Organism: uncultured Pseudomonadota bacterium; assembly: GCA_964442725.1. Lineage (GTDB taxonomy): Bacteria > Babelota > Babeliae > Babelales > CAYTZU01. Next base: position 3,397 of record CAYTZU010000026.1, on the reverse strand, counting down.
CAGAACCAGCCTTTTTACAGAGCCTATCAATCGGCCAGTCAAGGATCTTATCAAGTCCGACGTATTCAAGCTTTAGGCCTTGTTGCTCAGCCAAGAAAATTGATGGCGCAAAACTCTCTGGGCTTAAAACTTGGGTGTCAAAAATAGCTCCACAAACATTGCCGGGCATTGCAAAAATCATCGTTTGACTACACAGAAAAATAAAAAAAAGATTTAAGAGAAAAACTTTTTTAATATCAATCAACACTGAAAAGGTTCTCTCAATGTTTTAGACTTAAAAATAAAGCCTTTCGAAAATCAGACTAATAAAAATTATCACAGCGAGTCAATTAGCATGCAATAAAGCCTTAGCCTTTAGACAGGTTAAATTATTAAAAAGATTTCTGCCTGGAAATTTTTCAACGGAAAATAAGCAATTTATTAAAATTTTGATCAACAAAGATTCTCTTCATATACTTTGACAAGCTCACTGATTTTTATATTCAGGGGGAATATAGTAATGCGTTTTTATAAACTTTTTATCTTTTTGACACTCTATTTTCCCGCTCAAATTATTGGACAAGTCGAAGTTTTATTTTCTCCACAAGATCATCCAACCAAGCGACTAATCGAGCTGATCGACAAATCAAAAAAGCGAATTTGCGCGGCAATTTATATGTTGACCGACAAAGGGATCACACAAGCCTTAATCCGCGCCAAAGGTAGAAATGTCGAAATAAAAATCATTTTTGACAAAATCAGTGTCGAAAGTCCCTGGGGAAAGGCCAATCCTCTGTTGGATAGCGGCATTGCTCTTTTTCTAAAAATATCTGGCGAACCTAAGCGCCGAACAAGACCATCGCTCCAAGCGATTATTCTGGAAGACAAAGAATCAAAAATACTCCAAACTCCACAGCCAAAATTGGAAACAGCAGAAAAAGATAAAAAAATGGGCTTTAACTTTGGCGCAATAATGCACAATAAATACGCAATAATCGATGATTTAGTCTGGACTGGATCATTCAATTGGACCGTTTCGGCTAACAATAAAAATGATGAAAATGTTTTAATCATAAGCCAAGAAAGCGCAGTCTTAGACAAATTTTTAGCTGATTTTGAGCACCTTTTGTCTTCGTCGGTAAAGTTGGATAAACAAATGATAAAGGATATGCAAAAAAGTATTAATCCAATGGGCAATAAAACTCTCAATCTTCCAGACCAATTACCATCAATCGAACAAGAAGAATTCAATTTTCGGGCACCTTATCAATCGTAGATTTTTACAAAATGCTGCAAAATAGACCTTTTTATCCAAAAGCCTTTTCTTGAGTCTTGACGACAGGCTTGATTAAGCTGACTTCGCCATTGGCTATTTTTCTCAGAAGCCGTTTTTTAAATTTTAAGTTGATAATTATTATGAATTTATCATTAAAAAGTTTGTTTAAAACAAAGTTTTTATTTTTGATTTTAAATCTTTTTTGGGCACAAGTTTTATTCTCCCCCACAGGAAGCGGACCAAACAGCGATCCACTCCCACAATCAGGCTCGCTACAAGATCAATCGCTGGAAAGCCTCCAGGCACAGGCCGAAGGTCGAACTCCAGCGCCAGCTCCAACCCCCAATGCATCTCTTTTTGGTGAAGGGCAAAGCGCCTCTCCATCAATTCAAGGAAACCCGGCCAGCTCGAGTGGGGCTTCAGGACAGGCAAATTCGCAGACATCTCAAAACCAGCAGGTCGTCGTTCAAGTTTCAACTGGCTCTCCAAGGGGAGGTAGCGGAGCTCCACGAACGCCAACACCACAGAGCTTGAGTCCAGCCTATGTAATAAAAGACGCAAATAAACTCGACGAGCAAAGCCGAATAATTCTTACACTGCTACTTGAAAAAAATACTGCCGGAACAATTTCTCCTGCAGAGAAAATAATTTTGGAAAACTTGATCGCTCAGGCCAACACTCCCCAGAACACATCCGACCCATATCAAGGATATAATTCCTCTGACTACGGTTTCCTAGTCAATGCAGCCGGTCCCTTTGCGCCCGGACCGACCTTTCCAGGATACGCAATTATGCTGCTTTTGGGTGGCGTTGGAGTTAGTGTTTTTTTTGCAACAACCGGAATCATTACTCACAAAGATTCTTATAATCAGGGGCTCGAAACCTCGATAGAGCGAAGTAAGGGCATTATTATAAAAGTTTTTAATGCATTGGAAAAAAATGAAGAATTCTGGAATCGCATTAATAACCCAACAAATCAAATTGACCAAAAACTGCGCGATCTTTATCACGTTCTGGGAATGGTTCACGCCGATCCAACCAGGATAAGTTTAGAAGAGAAAAATGCTGAGGAATTTGGCAGAGTTAGTGGAATTTGCCAAGAAGCGCAAAAATTGCTCCAAGAACTTGCTACAAATACAAGCCTTTCCTCTGCACTCAAACAACAACTCAGAAGTGCAAGAATATCGATCGATGGAGCGAACTTGCCAGGTTTTGATAGCTTTATGATAACAGTAGCGACCAATCAAGGGATTCGCGATCAGGCCATGGCTGAGGTAACCCCTGACAATGGGAAAATAGCCATCGATCTAAAGCAACAAGATCTTCAGAACTCAGGCCAAATTGGTGGGCAACTCCAAGGATATTCTTCAGGTGTTCAAGGAAATCGGGCTCAGCGAGCTGCCAACACAAATGCAGATTTATTGAATCTAGCATTTCAACGAGCATATGCATCACAAGCACAATTGGATGCCCAAGACAATGAATTCTTTAAGATGAAAGCTACTCGTGAAGCGCATTCCCAAATTTCAAAAGAGGAGTTAGCTCGTGGACGCCCTTACTCAGATGATGAGAGGGCAGAGCGCTTAGCCATTCTCGTCCCATATTTATATAGTCAAGGTTACGCTAAGTACAAGGCACAACAAGCAGAAGTTGATGCTAGAATTGCAAGACAAAACGCCGAAATAATGAGTAGTGGTACTCCAACTGCGGAAAATCCCTCTGCTATGCAGCCTCAAGCAATAAGGCCGTCCACTTATAATCCCTCCTATAATCCATATGTGCAGGAACCTTTAAGACAGCAGCCCTCTGATGACTTATTATCAAAAACTGCAAGGATTGAAGATTTAGAAGCTGGACTTGCTGCGTTAAAAAACCAGGTTGAACAAGGACAATCTAATCCACAGATATTTCCGCCAATGATGGCTGCTCAACCAATTCCATCGCGACAAATCCAAACACAAACCACTAGCCAAGATGAGGCCGCTGAACGCCAAAGACAGATGCTCGAGGCTTACAGACAAGTCCAGCAAGGAACTGAACCTGCGATTAGACCTTCTGAAACCATTCCAGCAGGAAATCAACCAGCCAAGGCACAAGGATTAAAAGAATCTGGAGGCAAACCACAACTTACAAGAAGGGCAT
>CAYTZU010000025.1:0-10458 GCA_964442725.1 uncultured Pseudomonadota bacterium | reverse complement strand
TCCTTGAAAACTGGCCCACCTTGCTCATCGACACTCTCCATAATCAAGGCCTTGAGCTTTAAATTATCCGTTTTTTTGCTTTGCTTAAATTCAAGCCTTGCTGGAAGCTGTCTAAATCTAGCTTCTTGAGTGGCCAGGGAACTCAAATCATTGAGTCCGATGAAAAAATCATCAATGTTTTGACCCACAGGCTTTTTTGGAATCATTTTGCTTATTGAAAGATAAAAGATTCCAGCCAAAGCAACAAAAAGAAGAAGATCGAAGAGCATAAATCCTGGTTTCTTAGTCATTCACGCTTATCGACCTCTACGAATGTATCCGTTTGGATCGTCTTCATTGGCTCCAAGCGAAAATAACTCGTACTGCTTTTTGTCTGGAAAGTTGACAGGGGGATTGTGATATTCAATTGGCCGACTCCATGAGTCAAAAATGTAAATTGAGCCATCGGTTTCCTCGAGGAATTTGATTCCCTCTAGATATGGACCTTTCCAGTCTTCCCCAAATGGGCCCTGTGGTCGTTTTAAAAGTGCGGATAACCCACCTTCTTTACTCTTTGGAAAATTTCCAACGTCAATGGAATATTGAGTGAGTGCAAAATCAACCTTATCCAAGATTCTTTCAGTGGCGAAAACTTTAACTCGGTTGATTGCATATTTAAACGCTGGACTCATAACCACGATCACAATGCTAAACAAGGCAACACCCAGAAGTATGTCCATTAAAGCGAAACCTCTGGCCTTTGATTTAATCATAAAATCCTCCTTAACTTTTATAGGTTACTTAATTGACTTAAATTGTTCATTTCCATAATCGGCGAAAGAATTGAAAGGATTACCACTAATATTACAACGACAATTAAAATTGTCATTATGGGGTCTATTGCTGCAACCAAGCCATCGGTTGTTCTCATAAGTTCTTCCTCGTAGTCTTTGCCAACTTGAAGAAGCATTGACGGCAGGTTTCCAGATTCTTCTCCAACTTTTATCATGTAAAAAGCAATTGGTGGAAACATCCCTGTTTTTTCAAGATGTTTTGCGATTTTGCCTTCACGAATTATGTTTGAACGCGCCTGAACCAACGTCATACTCAAGATTTTGTTTCCAACAACCTTTGAAACGAGGTCAAGGGCTTCGGAAAAGTTTACGCCTGCCTCCAGAAGCATTCCCAATGTTTGACTGAATTGGACAACCGCTCTTATGCGTGAAAATTTCGAAAAGAGTGGGATTTTGAGCAACATTTTATCAAATTGTAGCGACCCAGCGCTGGATCTTTTCCAAGCAAAAAATGAACCAAAAATTCCAGCCATTCCAAGCAAAATTAAGTACCAATAATTTAAAATTATGTCCGACAATCCAAGCATAAATAAGGTTATTGTGGGCATTCGACCACCCAAATCTTTGAGGGTTCCAGCAATTGCCGGAATTATAAAGGTCGAAGCTCCAATAAATACGCAGAAAATCATGATTATCATAAAAATTGGATATCGCATGGCATCGCTTATTTTGTTTTCAATTGTCTGGCTGCGTTCAAGCGAGTCTGTCAATCTTTCCAAAACATGTTCTAATTTTCCACTTGCTTCACCAGCTCGGACCAAATAAACATAAACATTTGAAAATATGTTTGGATATCGCTCAATTGAGCTGGCAAAGGATTTTCCCTCACGAAGACTTTCTTTTATTTCAATTAAAGCTTTTTTGAACTCGCCACTCGATTGCTCGAGCAAAAGGCTTATGGCATCGTCGATTGGAACGCTTGCACCAAGCAAAACCTTGAGTTGTCGCGTAAAAATAGCCAATTCTTTTGAGCTGATTCCTCTTTTGAAAAAAGATAAATTAAAGTTCGATTTGGCTTCATGTTTGATCAAAATTGGCATCAAAGCTCTTGATTTGAGCATTTCGACAACTTCAGCGCTGCTTGCAGCGTTAAACTGTCCACTAATTGTTTTTCCTGAGCGATCAAGTGCTTTATAAAAAAAGGCTGGCATTTAAAATATTTTCACCCGTATATGTTTATAATAGAAAATAATAACTTGAGTTGACAGTCTGTCCTCTGATAATTACTATCCAACAAGGAGCTTAAGTTTGTATCCAGTTAAACATGTTAGCAGGAAAATTATGTATATTAAAAGATGCATTGGTCATTTGCTTGTTCTATTTTTATTTTTTGCAGGCAACCAGCTTATCTTTTCAACTTCCAGTGAGATGTTAACCGGTGCTCAGACCGCACAATTCCAAGATCAACCCAAAGATCAACAAATTCCAAAAAAAGAGACCATTAAATTGAGTTCTTTATACAAAAAGGAACCGATTCAAGAGGAAGATCCTATTGCCATTTTAATGGAAAAGAAGCAAAAGGAGGCCTGTGCAATCAAAGAGCACAACAAAAAATTGCATGAATCGGCTATGGCTTACAGCACAGAGTGTCATAATAATTTGGATATTTTCCAGTATAGATTTATCCAAAATGCCGATCCAGTCGTTAATTTTTTAAAAACCGCCAGTCAAATTGGGTTGCGAATAGATTCGCTCTTTTGTGCTATGAGAATTTTGAGTAATTCTTTGAAATCATGCGAATACATCAGAGATTGCTCCTTGAATTCTTTGCTCAAGGGGCTTGAAAATTACGCAACCGATTATTTCCACGAGGACGAAGATGAGTTGGTTCGTAAAAGAGCCTTTGGCGCAATTGATCGAACTGTTTTCGATTTTATTTCAGACCATGCGGATTTGGCTAAATTTTCTCCCGATGCCTTTTCCTCGAGCCTGTCATCGCGGGTTTTAAAGATCGCCGAGAAAAATTTAAAAAATTCTAAAAAAAAGGAGTGGCAGGATCGTCTTGGAGTTTTGATCCATCGGTTGCTTGAAACATCGATTGGCAAGACTCTTTGGGATGTGCAGGATTACAATGGAATTTGGGATTCAGTTATGACAAGTGCCAACGAGCTTTATCAGCTTTCATCAATTTTGGTGCACATGGATGATCTTGATGACCTCTACTGGTCGCTGACACATAGATTTAACTGGTTTTTAGATTTTTCAGCAGGCCAACTGCCAGTCGCTTTTTATGAAGGTGTAGAGGAATCGATAAAAGATGGCTCAGCTTTCTTTCTGGTTTTAAAAGAGCAGGACTCTGGAATTAAGACAAAAAAAGAGCTTTTACTTGAATCGGTTCAAAAAGCTAAAACAAAGGCTATTAGGCCTGAACTTTTTGATCTTGAAAATTCTCAAGAGTTAATTTTGGCAAAAAATGAGGAACCGGTTAGTACAGCAAAATTGAAAGTTGAACCTGTTGAGAGCCTTTTTGGCAACAATGATTTTGAAAAAAACTCAATAATTTCTGGTACAAAAAGTTCACAAACTAAATTATTGGAAGGTTGATATCAAGCCATTCATCAAGGCATTCTTGAAAATGCAGGATTTAAGCTTTTGTTGAAGAGAATGTTTTGTGCAAATATTTAGAAATGTGCTTTTTTGGTCGGTAATTTCAGTTTTTAGCTTCAACGAGTTTTGCTTTGTTTGTCTGAATGCCGATGGCCTGCCAAGATGGAAGACATTTTTGCAGGAAATGGGAGAAAAATATCCAATTATCAGTAGTAAAAATAGAGCTACAATTCTCGAAGAGCTCAAAATTGCTTTTACTCAGGATGTTCCACTTCTCTATGAAATTTCTGAGCAAATAGTTAAGGAAAATATTGGTTTTGGTCTGGCAAAAGATCTTGATGGGCTTGTCATGCGCGCTGCCATGGCCACATTTGGACAGGCGATCCCCAGTCAATTGAACCACAGCTTATTGGGTTTGAAAAGATTCATAAGGGATTCATTGAAGGAATGCATCGGTTGGAGGGGAATTACAACGGCGGATCTTGAGGAAATTCAAAAAACATCTTTAACAGAAGATGAAGTTGAAAGGTCAATACGCTTTGTTAACAGTAGATTTTTTAATTATTTTGCTAAAGGTCCAATAACGACTCAAACAAGCCCAGAGGATCCCATCGAGAAAAAACAGTTTGATCGTTATAGCAAAGTGGTGGCTATTGCCAATACTGCTGGAATAACGGCGCAAACAATCAGTTTTGCAATAAAAATTCCATCGATTTTATTGTCTTTAGGCTTGGCTTCGGCAGCAATTGCTCTTCCTGCCGCTGTTGTCGTTCCACTTTCAGTAGTTTTTGCTGCCATCAGCGTTACTTCGGTTATTGCATACTTTTCGATAATTTATAATCAAAATAAGTCTACAAAATTATTGAATGTATTAAATGAGTGGCAGGCTGCAAAAAATTTCTATTTAAAAGCTGATAAAGCAACATTGACTCCTTTGGAACGGTTTTGCCTTGAACGCGGATTGAATATTTCAAGGTTTGTAAAAAATCATAAAAACCGATCAATTGAGATTTATGACGCAGTGCCTAAGGTTACAAGAAGTCTTTTGAACCGCATTTATTCATGGAAAGATAAAAGCACTGAGTTGTCAAAATTTTATTCGATGATTCGAGATATGAAAAATCCATCAAATGAACTCACTGATGAGACAAAGACCCGTTCTAAAGCGCAGTTTTTAAAGCTTATTTATTCGATAACAAGTTCAAAAAAGCACTATAATTACAATGATTATCCAATTTTTTTGGCGCTTATGCAGGCCTTGGATATTGCTCAAGTTAATGAAGGAAAACCTTCGTTTGCAGGATTTATTTTTAATAAAGATAAGTTTCGCCGCTCAATTGATGAACAATCAAGAAGACTTGAACAGGGAAGCCAAATGAGCACACCCCTTAAATAAAAAGACCTTTATTACTTCATTGGCATTTGGAATATGAGTATAAATTACAACAAAAGCTAAGATTATTGGCACGGAAAGCGTTATAATCTTTAAAAGTAAAATTTCTCTCTCAAAACGCTCTGTTTCTTCTATTGATTTGATCTCTTTTTCAATCATTTTTTCTATTTTTCTATCTAGTTCTCTAGCTTTGGAAAACTCATTTTCATCGCTGGCAAAAGCGCTTGAAAATGGCAAAAATGATAAAACAATCGCAAAAATGCAGGAATAAACTTTGTTCATATTAATATCTATATAATCCTTCGACTTTGAATCATAAATTTTAAAAATCCGATTACCAAATAAAAACCCATTGCAAGAAAAAATGTTGCAGTAAATCCTTCAAGTAAAACTCGTATTTTTTTAAACAAAATATTTGAAATTACGCTGGCAAAGGCCCCAACAAGGCTAAATGCAGCTGTCGAACCAAGCGTTGTAAAGATTCCGGCATAAAAAAAATGTCTTAATGGAAGCCTAAGACCAATTAATTCTGGAAAAGCTTTTGATGCAATTGTTGCAAAAAAAACCAGACTCATTGGATTTGAAATATTTATTAAAAAACCACTAATTGCCATCCAAAGATGGGTTCCAATCATTTTTCTTTGAAATTTGTTCTCAACCATGTCGACTTGCGTGTTCATTTCTTGATTGCCTTTAATTCCAAGCAGTGACCCAATTCCAAAGACAATTAAAACAAGTCCACCAAAAAATTCAAATCCTCTGATAATTTCAGCGCTGTGTGCCGCCACAGAAAGCGAGCCAGCAAGGCCCATTGCAAAGAAGATTCCATCGGCAATTGCAACGCCAAAGGCGCTCAAAAAGCCAATAAAAAATCCTTTTTCAAGAGAACGATTTAAAATTAATAAAAAAATTGGACCGACGGCACAGACTCCACAGATTCCAACCAAAAAGGACTTTATTAACATTTTTACGAGCAACAACATCTTCAACCTCCTTGACTTTTAAATCTAAAAATAAGAGCCTTTTCCTGGTGATCGGACAAGTTCGTTGGGCGTGGAGTCTTTTATCTTGTCAACATACAGTAAAATCATAATAAATAATAAACTTTTATCTCTGGACTGTGGAATTGCTGGCATAAGAGGTCAGGTTGGATCTTTTCCCATCACAGAAAAGGCTTTTTTCTGTATAGGTCGATCTGTGGCTCAAATCTGTAAAAAAAATTCAGCTTCTTCCGATCCTCGAGTCTTGATATTAAATGATGGAAGGGATTCATTCAATCAACTCTTTAAGGCTTTGTGTGCTGGATTGATTGAAGAGGGCTTGATTCCGGTCAATTGTGGAATGCTTCCAACTCCGGCCGCTCCAGTTTTGCTAGACTTGATGCCCGATTTTGCTCTTGCCATAGTAATTTCTGCATCACACAACTCTTATGAATTTAACGGTATAAAGATTTTTTCACAGAGCGGCAATTTTTCGGTCGATTATGGCTTGGATCTAAATAGAATATTCACATTTTTTTACCAGGATTTTGAGGGCCTTTTTGATACAAATTTTAAAATTCAGGATTTGAGCACCCAGGCCAAGGAATTGTATATTTCCAGCATTGTAAACAAATTCAAATCATCAGATTTTGATGGGCTGCCAGAAATAGTCGTTGATTGTGCCAATGGAGCGGCCTCTTCTGTCATCGAAGAAATTTTAAAAAAGCTTGGAATTAATGCAAAAATAATCAGTAATCAACCAAATGGAAAAAACATAAATCTTCAGACAGGCTCGGTATTTCCAAATAAAGTTGCCGAAGTTGTCAAAGAGTTTGGCTGCTCAATAGGCTTTTGTTTTGATGGTGATACAGACAGAGTTCTTTGTGCCAATAAATTAGGGCAAATAAAGGATGGGGATGATTTTTTAGCTTTGCTTGCCAAAACAGAGCAGTTTAAAAATGGAAATTTGGTTGTCGGAACTATTTTAAGCAACTCTGGCCTTGATTTGTATTTATCGAGCCTCGGGAAAAATCTTATTCGAAGCGATGTTGGAGAGTTAAATATTAAAAATTTGATGATCTCATCAGGCTCTTTGCTTGGAGGAGAACCTTCGGGACATATTTTGGTTGGCGATCACGCTTTATCTTCCGATGGCATTGTAAACATGCTTGAAATATTGAAGGCAGCGCTGAGCCTAGATAACTTGGAAATTAAAACATTTAATAAATTTTTCAGTAAATTAATTGCAATTCCAATAAAAACGAAATTATCCCTTGATTGTGGGCCAGTTTTTGAGATTGTGACAAAATTTCAGAAAATACTCTCTCCAGGAAGAGTTTTTTTGCGTTATTCTCAAACCGAGCCAATATTGAGGCTTTTTGTTGAATCCGATGACCAACACAAAGGCTTAGAGGTGTCATCGAGAATTGAAAGTGAGGTTTGTAAAGTTTTTAAGAACTGAAAGAGAGTTTTTCAATGTTGAACAATTTTTTTGAAATGATGTCGTGGTTTTTTGGTCGAATTAAGTCGGTTTTTATAACAGGTTTTTTAACTCTGTTACCGCTTTCATTGACTGCAATTTTAATAAGCTTTGCCTACTCAACTTTCCACGCCTATTTTTCGGCATTTAGTATTCCGGCCGTAATTTTGACCATGCTAATTGTTGGTTTTTTTGTTGAATATATCATTACAGAGGCTGTTATTCGGCCAATTGAAAAGCTGATAAATAAAATTCCTTTTATTGGTGCTTTTTACTCTGGAATTCGATCTCTTTCGAATTTTTTTGCTCAAAAACGATTTGAAGATCATAAGAGACAGGTTGTTTTAATCGAATATCCAAAAAAAGGAACTTATCACCTGGCTCTGCTTGTCGGTGGCACTGAAAGCAATTTTTCAAAACTTCTACCTGAGGCCTCGAACAAGGAGATGGTTCGAGTTTTTATGCCGATGACGCATTTTACCATGGGGTATTTTTTGATTCTGCCAAAGAACGAAATCATCGAAACAGATATAACATTTTCAGAGGCGGTTAAATCAATCGTTTCTGGAGGATTGATAACCCCGGAATCGCTTGAAGAGTTAGATCAAATTTCAGAAAAAAAGTGAAAATTTTGTGTTTTTTGTACAAGTCAAAAATAAGTTTATTGAAAAATAAACTCGTTTAAAGATAGGATTTTGCTGAAAAATGTCAGGCTGTATCAAAAGCTGTGATTTTTTCAGTGAAAATTTTAAAGAATCATATTTCCTTAGGCCTGGTTTTTTCTTTCCTGGTGTTTTTTGTAGTCAAATCAAATAAACATTCGCCCGAGCATCTGGGCACTTTATTAAGTTTTGGCCGCATTTGCGCTTTGGAAAGTGGGATGAAATGCCCGTACATTCATGTTTTTTATCCAGTCAGATCACAGTGCGTAGAAATTGAGTGTTTTCCAGATCTTGAGAATTTAAGTCCGGTCGAAGAACTCACATTTGATCTGATTTCAAGGTCTTGCCAAAAAAGAACTTATCCAAACGCTAAGACCTCAAAAAACCAAAGAGATTATGGTAAAAATCTTTTAATTGATGAATACCTCGAAAAGATTCCATTTTTGTGGAAACTAAAATGTCCTCATGAACTAAAAAAAGTTATTTCCTACTTTAAAAAAAGAGTTACAGCCCTTCAAGTTGCGCCAACTGGCGATGTTCCGCTTTTAATATCACTCGATTATGGTGTTGAAAATACCGATCACTTGCGTAAAAATGAGTGCCCTTTTTTTGACTCTCAAGATGTTGAAATAACCGAAGAAGAAGGTACTTTCATAAAGCAATATTTTAAAATTTTATCGCATGGTGAGGCGCATCTTATTTTTTCCCTTTACCACAAAATGATGGTTCAAGTCGATAGCATGAAAAGCTCGACTAGTTATTGGTCAAGCACTGGGAATGTTTTTAAGAAATTTTGTGGTTTTATAAAGGGAACTTTGAATGATTTGGGAATTGCCGAAGTTTTTTACCGGCTATTTTTAATTCAAGCTATTTTATTTCTTGAGTCGCATTCAGGGCTAAATCTTGGCAAAAAAATCCGTTCATGGATTGTCAGGGGAGCAAAAAGAGGAACGCCTTCGCTTGACGGCGAATCTTCGGGCGATGACAAAGGTTCTAATCTACATAACTCGCCAGGGGATGGGCTACTTGATGATGATTATTCTCCGCATTCGACTCGTGATGATCGTCCTTTGTCTCAGGATCGCTCTTCTGAGCCTGAGGAACTTTTGAGCAGAGGCATGCGTAGAAATTTTGTCAGAAAATCGGCAACGCCGCAAAATCATTCCCATGGCTCATCAATTGAAAGAAGAGTTGGCCTTTCAAAAACAGCCACCAGTTTTGGAATTGCCAGGAATCAACTTCAAGAAAATAGTTTTCAAGGGAACAGAGGTTTGAGAAGCTCAAAAACGCATTCTGTTTTTACTCGTAAATCAAAGGGTTCTTTTGAATCGAGTCGGCCAAAAAAGAGAAGAAGCAATTTTGCGCCAAAATCAAGCTTTGAGCGGCACAACTTAAAAGAGCGTACCCACGATTTTGAAGCCGTTGAATCGATCTCTTATCAAAGCTCAGATGAATCATCTTAATTTGAGTATTTCATTGAATAATTTGTATTGCTAAATATAGGCTTAACCAAGGACTTTAGGGTCAAAAATTAAATATTTGAATGAAAAATAATATTTTTTTATCTTTGAAAATTAAGAGTTTTATCTTTTTGGCTTCGTTTTTTTGTTTTTATTTAATAAAGCCTGATGAAAAAAAGTCTGAGCCAATAATTCCGATGGTTAAAAATCCAGATTCAGAGGATTCAACCTCGGTTCAATTTGATGGAAATGTTTGTAGTCATAATCCAAAGATGAATTTGTTCCTTGGCCGATTGTGTTCGGTTGACACGCGATCAGAAAAACCAAAAATCCATGTAATTTATCCCGATAAATGTGAGGTTTCTGCTGTTTTATGTCATATAAATATTTTTAATTTAAGGCCAATTAGAAGCTTTTATGCAAACTGGGCAACAAAAAAGACTGAGACTATTGATTTTAATCCAACCGATAAATCGATTAAAAATAAGTCCTTTCTTTTGGGTCTTGAGTATAAAAATGGTATTCCAATGTGGTGGAAATTAAAGTGTATGCACGATTTAAAGGACCTGATTTTTTATTTGAAAGAAAAATTTATTGAATTTGGCATTGAGCCGATAAAAACCAACAGCCTTATGATCACAATTGAAAGTTGCAGTAGGAGTCTACCAATTTTGGCAACGCATAAATCGACAAGTTGTTCAATTTTGACAAGAGAAGAGGCCCTGTTTTTGAATGAATATTTCACGATAATTCAGGATCAAGGGACTATAAATCATATGGTTTCTATAAATGCGCAGATGCTGACAATTCTTGGGAGCATAAATCTCTTTGATTTAAAGCCAAATACTGAGAACACGATAAGCTCAATATTCAATTGGATTTATTCAAAGATAAAAATAAAGGATATTTTGCTAATTATATTTTTATATGAGCTATTTCGAATGTTTGGGGGTTTGAAAAATCAGATTTCTCAAATTCTTTCTAATCCGGCAATGCTGGAGGCTTTTGTTAATAAAATTGCCGATATTATTGAGGCAAGGAAAGGCAGGAGAAGTTCATTTTTTGGCAGTGGCAAACACGCAAAGAGCTTTGCTGTTTCAAAG
>CAYTZU010000024.1:0-10474 GCA_964442725.1 uncultured Pseudomonadota bacterium | reverse complement strand
CTATGGATCTGCCTATTCAAAGCTGCCAATCGTCTTGTTGGCCGCATATTCATTGATCGCTGAAATTGTTGTGCTTCTATTCTTCGATAAAGAGGACCTTTTGAGCATGATCCCTCAGATGGGCAAATATTCTGCCTGGATCAAGGAGCAGGTCTCAAATTATTATTATCCCTGCTTTTTCTTTCTCATGACCATTTTAATAATTTACAACCCCTACATTGGATATTTTAATTTGGCCTGGAAATTAGCTCTTCTTGTGCCCGTGACAATTTGTATCGTGGCAATTTTATTTTTTATCCAGGAATATTTGCGAAAAAACCTCGTCCACATCTTCATAATCGAAAATGATGAGGGCGCCAGCGACCGCTTTGAAAATGCAAAAATGCTCTACGGACTGATAATAATTTCGATGTTTTTTATCGTAAGTCTGATTGGATTTTTTGTAATTTCCAGAATGTGGGGCTTTTCATATTCTCTCGAGCAGCTCTGGGAGGCCTTTTCGACAAAATGGACGATCCCGACCTCAGAGGGAGATTTTGGCCTGATTCAAATTTTCCAGTTCGTTTTAATTTTGACGGCCGGTTTTATAAGTTCTTCGATCGTCAATCGATTTGTCCTGTTAAAGCTCTTTGATGTCTTCAACGCTGAACCGGGCTTGCAGAACACGATTTCTCGCATAACGCATTATTTGATTGTCTTTATTTTTACCATCGCGGGCCTTTCGATAATCGGGCTCAAAAATCTCGTCATCCCGGCCTTTGCGCTCGTGGCCGTTGGAATTTCATTTGCGCTGCGAGATCAACTGGGCGACATCACCGGCGGGATTTTTATCCTCCTGGAGCGACAGTTCGAAATGGGGCACTTTATCCAGATCGAATCGGAGGGCATCATGGGAACGGTCCACAAAATCTCCTTCCGCTCAACGGTCATCCGAACAGCTCGTAACTTTTTTATCGCAATTCCAAATCGAATTTTGATCTCAAAACCGGTGACAAATTGGGGCCTGGGCAAAATTCCAATCGGTGCCGAAATTGTCGTCGAAGTTACTTATCAGGCCGATCAGGAGCGAGTTCGTGAAATTTTGGCAAATGTCCTGGAAGAAAATAAAACAATCCTTAAAACCCCATCTCCCATCGTGCGACTTGATGAACTGACAAACATCGGAATGACCTTTTATGCGCGAGGTTTTTTCACCGGCAAGCGCGCTCGGGAAATGTGGAATGTGGCCTCAGAAATCCGTTTTGCCGTACTTGAAGCCTTTAAAAAAGAGGGCATTGAAATCGCCTATCCACAGCGCAATGTTAACATTAAAAATCCAAGCGATGGCGACATGTACTCCAACCCCTCAGCCAAAGGACTCAATGTAAAATTGATAGACAATGAGGAACCACCGTTGGATGAAGTCAAATAAAATTGGGAAAGTTATTAATTTATTGAAAAAGCCTTTATTAAGATTTTTGTAAATTAATAAAAAAAAAGTAGTGGAGTTTAAACTCCACTACTCTCCGTAGTTGTTGTTATTACCTTCCTTTCAAGTAAAGATCATCTAATGCGTAGTTGCCGTTAAGGCTCTGAAGCTCAGATTTGCTTTTAGGGGGGAAAGCATTTTCAAACAACGCTTTTTTCGCTGATGCAATGGCCATATTACTAGCAACAATCAATCCTTCAGCCTGTGTCCTTCGCAGAACTTCTCCTTCGGCCAAGCCACAAGTTTCAACCGTTTTTTCAGCACGCGCTCTGATCGCTATCAATTGTTCAGCGGTCTTGTCACTTAAATCGGTCAGCGCAGTCATCTCATCAACCGTATAAGGCCCTGAGGCTGGGGGAACTGCTAATCCTTTCTTAGCCCAACAACCACCCTTCAAAAGTATTCCGCCAAGAATTATAGCGGCACCTGTCATTGCCAATGCAGAGGCATGTCTCAATGACATGAGTGGAGTGTCTTCATCGTCCTCATCCTCTTCATCGGTATTTATGTTTTGATCGGTCAATTCATCTTCGGTTAATTTATCCAATGGATCACCGTAGCCAAGAGATTCCTTGGCAAAGTTGTAGAGATCTTTTGACCATAAACCAAAAGCGCTGAGAGCCACAATACCTGTTAAAATAGAAAAAGTTCTTTTTGAAGCAAAACCACAGCACTTTGACTCAGCTGGATCACCCGGAGCTGGAGGAATTGAAGCTGAATGATCTAGAGCTGTTGGATCTGAAGAAATATGTGAAGGATCTGAAGCTGGTAAACCACCTGAAGCTGCTGAATCTGAAGGTGAAGAAGCTGGATCACCTGGAGCTGCTGGATGATCACCCGGAGTTGCTGGTGGAACTGCTGGAGAATCTGAAGGTGTCACTGGAGCTGGTGAAGCTGAAGGAGAAGCTGAAGATGGAGTAGAATGGAAATTTGCCAAGTTGTTAATGTCGCTCTCGCTCGCAGCTTGCCACAAAACATCATCTGTCAAAGTTTCTGTCGAAATGCTTTTGTTATTTCTTGCTCCTTTCAATGCAGCATGTCTTTGACATCGATTAGCTTGATCCCATGCGATTATTCTTTCACTTTCATCTTTTGCTTCAACATCACCAATGTCATGGCCATCAATGATCACACCAAACAACGGGCTCGCCATTGCACCGAGCAAAAGCAAAAACATACTCAATTTTAACTTATTCATAATTTGCACACTCCTATGAGGCATTTTATGTTTAATAATCTACTAATGCTTGAATCATAATCGATTTAATAGCTTTTTCCAGGGCAAAGCTGGAATTGGCGCATAAAATAACAAATTCTTTAATTTTATAAGAAAAACAACTCACCAAATTTTCTATATGAAAATATGACGGCAAAAACTTGTTGCCTGGCTTTGGGTAATTTCAAATTATAATTTTGGCAAACAAAAACTTGTGGTTTTATTGATATTTGAATTGTTCAGTCGCTAAAATTTGCCACTAACGGTGATTTTCTCCATATCAAATGGATCTCATTATGGGTGAAAGAATGTCAAAGTTAAATTTAATCCTTTCCTCCCTTGGAATCATCTCCCTCTCATTTTGTGCCTGTCAGGCAGCCTTTAAATTTTCAGGAAACCGCGCGACTTTAGGTCTTTTTCAGGCCAACTCATCGCTGGTGCTGGAAAACAACATCACCAACTTTGATGGAACACTCAAACTCAGGGCGGCGGCAGCCGACAACATAAAAACAAGTTCTTCCAAAACCATTGGCTTTTCGGGCGGTTCGGTTCAAATCGACAATAATGTCATCGATTTGACCGGCGGAACCTATGATCCAAAGGCATCAGGAACCGATGAAATCATCCTCCAGAACGGCAATATTTTGAGTCTTTCGGCCGGCACAAACGTTCAGCACATCGTTTCGGTAGCCAGTTCGGCCAGCGCAAGCATCATTGGAACGCCAAATTTTTCCAGCTCGGTCATCATCGGCGACAATGCAACGCTTAACTTGGGCCTTCGACACAAACTTGGACAAAACATCACCTTTGGCGCTAATTCAACCTTAGTTTTAACCGACGATCTCTCGCTCCAAGACGGCATAAAGTTTGACGGCTCAGGAGTTTCGGGTGGGACGGCAATAATTGATTTGGCTAAAAAATCCCTTGAGATCGGCTCATCGGCAGCAACAAGCGCTTGGACCGGAACAATTTCCTTCAAACGGGCTCAAGACATTCAATTAAACGGACCGGTCAGTCTTTCTGGAACTTGGGACTTTATCACCGACGGCACCGACAAACAATCGGTTTTAAATGGCAACGGAAACGTCCTTGATTTGGCCGGAGGTGGCACAATTCAGGTGGGCTCTGATCACACACTTTTCATCACAGACTTAACGATTAGATCCTTTGGCGACAGTGCTGGAACCTTTAATTTGACTGACAGCGCAACAACTCCTGGAACAGTGGTTTTATCAAATGTGACCATCGAACTTGTAGATAATTACACGCATGATGCCGGCCTGATCATCATCCGAGGCGATAATGTCCGAGTCATCGTTGGAAAGGCCGCGGGTGGCGCACCTTACACCTTCACCCTCGATGTTTTAAACTCATCGGCATCGACCGAAATCGAAACGCTCAACATAGACGGTCAAGTTTTGATCTACGAAACACTTGGCGGCGACAACACAATGCCATTCAAAAAACTCTTGGGATCAGGTGCTGGGCAGGGCGTCTTAAGTCTTTCGGCCACTGGAACGGAGGTGGCAACCAACGGCGGTGTGATCCGATCGGCAATTTCCACAGTCGTTTCTGTCGACACGGTAATTGACGCAGTGGCAAACAACGGCAATACAGTTACTTTGACCAACAATTATAGCCTGTTTACCAACATTTCCAGTGAGGGAACCCCTCCAACCGGCCGAATCGTGGTCACCAACACAGCCGCTCCAACGGCAAAAACGGTCACCATCGATGGCAGCAATTATTCCTGGCAATTCCCTGGTGGAACTTATGATGTTTTCAAAATCGCTGCAGCCACGACCGTCACGCTTCAAAATGTGATTTTAAAAGATTTTTCACTCAACAACGTAAACTTTGTTGATTCAACAACCTCAATTTTGAAATTTGGCGACGGCGTGGTCATCTCCCTGGGCCATGACGATGACTTGCCAATTTCAACCAAAGGGCTTTCTTTTGTCGGAAACGGCACAATTCAAGGCAATGGACACACTCTTCGCTTGACTTCTGGCTCAAACATTGCCCAAACCGTTGCCGGCAAAACCCTGAACATTGAAAACGCAAACATTAAAACTGAGCACGCAACCGGCCTTGCCTGCAGCGTTGCTGACGCTAAAATCAAGCTACAGGATTCAAATTTGATCATAAATCAGGCCGGAATCACCTTTGGAACCGGATCGCTCGATGTTTACGGCTATTGCACACTCAAATCACGAGTTACAAATGCGGTGGGTGGATCGACAAACTTTGACTTCACCTCGAGTGGAACGCTGACACTTGCATCGGCCGCAATTTTCGAGGTTGGTCGCGGAATAACTTTGGGCTACAAGGCAACCCCAAATATCACCGATTTGGCCAGTGCAACTCCAATGTCCCTTTCAAAACGACACCTTGTTTTAACCGATCCAAGCTCAACACTTTATTTAAACGGCGGATCTCTTCTGTCCACAGCAACGCCACTGGCTCTAGATCGAGGAAACTTGTTGATCGACAACAAAGTTCAATGGGATTGCCCAACTTCGGCAGATGTTGAGGCTGAAATTGGATCTTCGGTCAACGTTGAAGTTTTGGCTGCCGGCTCGCTCAATATCAACGGAAACGTGAGATACTTGACCTCCTCGATGTAATTTTAAGCATTTTTTAAAAAAGAGGCGTTGCCAGAACAATTTTGGCCGCGCCTCTTTTTTTGTCTTTGAAAAACTCAAAACCAACAATTTTATAGAAAAAGCCACTTTTTCTGATCAATTCAAAGGCCCCATTGCTAAAAGGCTTTTGTGAGCATAAAATTTGACACGTTGATCAAACAATTTTGCACTTTCAATGAATTTTTGGCGGCAATGTTTAACTTAAAAAGATTATTTCTACTCTTTTGCTTTAGTTTCGGCCTTTGGAATCAATGTTTTGGGACAATAAAATAAATATTACAAAAAAGACACTGCGTCCTCCGCTGTACTTTCGCAGGAAACAGGTGAATCTGACAATGCAAAAGCCTTTCTAGAAACTAAAAATCTAGTACATTTTTCTGGAAACACACGTTCATACAAAGAACAAATGGAATCCTTGGTTGTTGATGATGCCGTAAATCCAACTTTATATATTCTTGGTGGTATTTTTCAGGGACCTTCCAGATTTGCTAGCTGTGATGCTCAAATCACCTCAATTCCAACCGACGAACTAAATAAACTAGCAAATGAAATTTATAAAATAGCCAAAGAAAAACTTGGAAAAAGGCCAGACATCTTACAAAACGTTCACAGATTAGAAAAAGTCCGTCATACCTTGAATCATTACAGAATTAAAGGCCCACTCGGGCTCTCCGGCAGACTTTATAACACTTCGACCAAACTTCTTCTCGCCCTGGGCTGTGGAATTGGCTTGGCTGCAGCATTGTTTGATCAGGCCGGCAAACGAACCAAAACTTTTGCCAAGAAAAACCCTCGCGCAGCCCGCACAATAAAACTTGTCGGTGGCCTGGCCGCAACTGTGCTTGAAATCGGTTTATTCGTCTCAGTCTCTGAACTTGGAGCTGTGCGATTCCTTGGCTACATTCCAAAATAACAAAATTTCTTTATTTAGCCTGAGCTGCGGTCAAGGCCAGTGCGGCGACTCCTAAAATCAATAGGCCTCCGCCGCCAAACTTAAACCACTTCTTTGAGCTGACATCGCTCTCCTGCTCAAATTCATCGTCAAGTGGGTCTGGATCGGGTTTTTGGCTACCAATGATGAATAAAACTAGGCCAGCAAGCGCTGAAACTGCCGCAGCAATTTTTGTATTTTTTGAACTCAAAATAGTTTTTAAAAATGTTTGTTCCTCACCTCTTATTTGAGTATTCGATGACTCAGAGCCTTCTAGTGAACGATCAATTGAATGAAAAAATAGATCTTGAGATTGGACTGGAGGCAAAATTGAACTTTGTTGATAAGGACAGCTCGCCTCGTGCCTGGCGCCAGTTGGCAATTCATCCTCTGAAATCAATTCCTCAGGCACAGCCTGCAACACTGCTTGACTAGCTCTTTCAGGCGTAAATTTTGTCAAACCAAAACTTCCTTGAGCCGTGGAAGCCGATTTTGAAAAGGAAAGATCCTCCGTTCGAAGAGGTGGCAAAGTTCTGGGTGGTGGCAAACTCTGTTCCCGCCAATGTTTCACTCGCAAAAATGCCTCATGATCAGATTTACAGGGGCAGGCATAGGGCCGCCCTGGTAAAAATGTTTTGCCAAGCGCCTGGCCACTTGGACGCGATGAGCTCAATGGGGCTCGTGCTGAATATGGGCCAAATTGATCTCGTCCGGCTCGATCTCTCAAAAGGCTCAAATCATCGGCGGATCCATAAGGAGGGGTTAATCGACTTAAATTCATGCTTGGAACTTCTAAAGCTGGATCACTCATCAAAGCTGGAGGCGGAACCCTTCCATATTGGCCGCTGGGTGGCATTTCTCTGGATACTGCGCGAAATTGCATAATCCTTGGCTCATAGTCATGCCTTTCAAGCACTTGATCATGCCTTTTTTCTGGCGGTCGACAGCTCTTTGACCTAAATCTTTGGCAAATCCCAAAATTGACACAATGCTTTTTTTCTCCAACTTCGACTTTGGGCGGAGCTTTTTTCAATGATGATTTAATCGATAGAAACAATCCTGTCTTGGTTTTGCCAGGACCCCTGATCTGCTGTGAAGGTGCTCCTGCTGGAGCCTTTTTTGGCGGGGCAAAACAAATCGTTGGAAAAGAAGCACAGATAACAAAGCTTAAAAAAATCTTTAAAATTGTGTTGGACAAAGCCATTTTAGAGATCCTGTCCATAAATTGTCGCCACCATTGATTGATTAATTGAAATTCAGTATTTAGATTAACAAGTTAGGCAAAGCAAGCTTAAGGAAAACACTAAAAAATATTTTGTTTTAAATGGTTTTCCAGCCTTTCAGGCTATGGGAAAATATAAAGCTTTATGCAAATTGAAAAAATAATGGAAGCTTAAAAGTGGCTTTTTGCTAAAACAATGTCAGAGGACAGTCTTTTAAATTAATGTTAAAATCATCGTCTTGCCAAAAAATTTTTATGGCTAAATTTTAACGTTTTAACGAGGTTTTTTGTGGAAAAATTATTCAAGCTCAAATCACCTTTTCTGCCCATGGGAGATCAAAACCAGGCCATAGAAAAATTGGGCGCAAATTTGGGTCACAAATCACTCCTCCTGGGCGTCACCGGCTCAGGTAAGACCTTTACGGTCGCCAACGTGATTGCAAAGCAAAACAAGCAGGTTTTGGTCCTTTCGCCCAATAAAACACTTGCTGCCCAGCTTTATGAGGAATTTTGCCAGTTTTTCCCTGAAAACAAGGTCTGCTACTTTGTCAGTTATTATGATTACTATCAGCCGGAATCCTACGTACCATCGACCGATACTTACGTGGCCAAAGAAACCAAAATAAATCCTGAAATTGAGCGCTTGAGAGTTGATGCAACTGCCTCGTTGATAAACCGGCCTGACACCATCGTAATTGCCTCCGTTTCAGCCATTTATTCGCTCGGAAACCCTCAAGATTATAAAGAGATGACCTTAAGGCTAAAACTCGGTGACAAAATTACACGCAAAGAGCTCTGTGCAAACCTCGTCGAACTCCAATATTTACGCAATGACGTTGTTCGAACTAGCTCAACCTTTCAAGTTTCAGGCAACTTTATTACTCTTGATCTGCCTTACATGAAGGATGGCGTGCGAATTGAGCTTTCGCAAAACAGCATTGAAAGAATCGAACTGATCGACAAACTTAATTTTTCGCTCCTTGGGCAACTTGATAATTTGGTCGTTTTTCCAGCCAAACACTTTGTTGTCGACCAATCGCGGAAAAGCAGCGCAATTTCAAGAATCAGAAATGATTTAAATGAGCACCTAAAAACGATAAAAAACCCAGTTTTTGCCGAGCGACTGCGCACAAAGGTGGGCTATGACCTGGCAATGATGGAGGCCACCGGTTATTGCTCAGGAATTGAGAATTATTCGATCTACTTTGATGGACGAACTCCAGGCGAGCGGCCGTTTTGCATTCTCGATTTCTTTGAAAAAGATTTTTTGCTCATAATCGATGAATCGCACATCGCCGTCCCACAGCTCTCGGCCATGTATTTTGGCGACCGATCGAGGAAACAAACTCTGGTTGAATACGGATTTCGGCTTCCGGCCGCCTATGAAAACAGGCCACTGAAATTCCCAGAAATTGAGCAGTTCTTTGGCAACACAATTTTTGTCTCGGCAACCCCTGGACCATACGAATTTGAGGTCACCGACCTGGTCGTTGAGCAGATCGTCAGGCCGACTGGAATTTTGGACCCAGAAATATTGGTACTTCCGCGAACTGGACAGATGGATGACTTGCTTACACGAATTAAAGAAACCTCTAAAAAAGGCTTCAGAACGCTGGTGACTGTCTTGACCAAAAAATCAGCTGAGCAATTGGCCCTTTATTTGGAGGAAAAAGGCTTGCGCGTCTGTTATCTGCACAGCGAGATCAAAACTCAGCAGCGGACCGAGCTTTTGAGCCAACTGCGAAGCGGAGAGTTTGAGTGCCTGGTCGGAATAAATCTTTTGCGTGAGGGCCTTGATCTGCCAGAAGTAGCTCTGGTAGCTATAATTGACGCCGACATTGAAGGCTTTTTGAGGGATGGCCGATCTTTGATCCAAACAATTGGCCGAGCAGCAAGAAATATCGAAAGTAAAGTGGTTTTTTATGCCGACACGGTCACTAAATCAATGCAGAAGGCAATTGATGAAACAAATCGGCGACGGGCAATCCAAGCTAAATTTAACGCCAAAAATAAAATTACTCCAAAAAGCACAACTCGAGAGGTCACCAAAAGCATTCTTCACGGACTAAAAAAAACAGGGCTTGAGGACAAAGAGGACTCATCGACCGGCTGGGTTGCCAAGCAACAGGCCAATCAAGGCAAAGCAAGCTCACAGAAAGTCGAAAAACAGATAAAAACGCTCGAAAAGCGCATGGCCGCAGCAGCCAAACGAAAAGACTATGAAATGGCCATAGTTCTACGAGAGCGAATCAAGGAGTTAAAGAAAATTAATTAGAACATTTGCTAGCTATAAAGACAATTTTCGGCCTTTTTAAAAGGAAGAGATCTTGAATTGGAGGGCATTGCACTTATTTACACATTTAAAATGATGGAAGATATTTACAAGGAACTCTACTCAGAACCTGAAGTAGCGACAACTGCGAGCAAATCACGTGAAAATGATCGAGGAAGCATAATTAAAACCGGATATAAAAAGAGCGCCATGAAGTTTGATAAAATATTTAAAGAAATTTGTGAGCAGAGCTCAAAACCCGCACCTTCGGATAATTAATTGGAAGTCGATTGCCAAAAAATGTTTTCTATTTGTCGAAAAAATATTCATTGGTCTAAATAATTTTAGAAAAATCTGTGTTTTTTGTTGATTCTAAGCCACTTTTTTGATCTTCGAGGAATAAAAAACTAGAATTTAAGGGTGTTCTTTAACTTTTTAGCTTCAGGATCATGATTTTTATGAAAAAAGCACTTAAGATTTTTTTGTTAAAACTGTTTGTTCTATGTGCATTTACATCCTTAAATTCAGCACATAAATCTGAAAAGTTATTATTGAGAGAAATGGAAAGGATCTCTGTCCTTTTTATCAAACAAACAACCCAGGACTTTTTCAAGCAAATCCAAGAGACACCAGGAAACGAACCTATCCAGCTCAAGATCACCGAAAAAGCCTCTGCTTTAGGCCAAAAGTTGACACTTAAAATGATTAAGAATTGGCTAA
>CAYTZU010000023.1:6039-10477 GCA_964442725.1 uncultured Pseudomonadota bacterium | reverse complement strand
GAATAATGCGTTGCTTTTGCGACGTTTTTGAATCCATCTTTAATCATGTGGGCCATTGCGCAGCAAGTTTCAATCCCAATGTAGGCAAAAATGATCATTGGAAGTGTGCCCATGAACCAGTTTTGACTGATCTGTATGGAGTTTAAATTCTCAACTCTGCCAACAAAAAAACAGGCTACAGCAAGCACAAAAAATGGAATTAATTTTAGCCATGAAAAGGCCATTTGCGCAGTTCGAAGTATTTTTACTCCACCAATGGAAAAGATCATGCAAATAGCGATTAAAATTAGAGAAAACCCAAGTTTTCCAATTCCAAAATGCCCAAAAAAATATGATATTTTTTCAACGCTCAAAAGTTGTTCGGCTAAAGCATCGAGCAGAATCGCATTTCCAGTTGCAGCTCCAACAAAATATACCCAGCCAGTCATGAATCCTGGAAAAATCCCCATCGCTTCTTTGGAATAAACATAAATTCCACCGGCGCATGGAAATTTGCTTGCAAGTTTGGCAAAAACAATTGAAATAGGGATAAAAAAGACCGCAAAAATTAGCCACAAAATTGGCGAAATTATTCCTGAAAATGCACTTATTTTTGGGGCATTTATAAAAAACGCCCCGCCAATTACAACATTTACATTGATAAGAACCGCTAGCCAGAGTGGAATTGTTTTTGAATCTTTGCAGTTCATTTCAATTAAAATCCTATTTTAAAAGTTCTCTTTTCCTGACGGCTTGGTTTGAGGATTAAACCCTGAGCCAGAAGAGGTGTTAAATAGCGCCAATCCAATCAAAAGGCCGATGAAAAGTGGAACCATTCCGTAAAAACGTTCAACATTTGTCGGCGCAATGCATGTCCAGTTGAAGGCAACAAGGCCAAACCCAATTATGATTCCAAGGATTGCCATTGCTCTGTTGAAATCGAATTGCTTATGCCATTCAACTTTAATTAAGGCCAATATTGAAATGACCAAAAGGAAAACAACGCTCAAGTTTGCACCAATTGCAAGACGTTGTGTATCGTTGATCGACATTCCAAGACTGAGCATGAAAATAAGACTGACGAGCACAGCAATCCATGGACGGCCATTGCTGTTTAACTCGGTCAAATAGTTTGAAAATCTCAGAATCTTGTCATTTCCGAAGGTTTGTAAGTTGATTGAGTTCAAAAATGTCAATCCGTTTGTCGAGTTTACGTAGGTTATCAGCGTTGATATTGGCAAGAGATAGGCCAAAATACTTGCAATAAGAGGGAATTTTTGTCCAACAAAAGTTGCGTATCCAGAGGCCTGCATGGTAATCAAACCTGCTGTTCCCATGATGACAAGCACACTGAAGTGGAAAAGAGCATAGAGAGCTGCTACAAACAAAAATCCTGATAAAATTGCTCGTTTTGCTTCGGCTGGTCCGCCCCTTACAAGGTGACTAATGCTGCAGCAATATTCAAATCCTATGAATCCAAAAATGGCCAATGGGATGGCTTTTGGGACATTGAGCAGATCAGTAAAAGAAATGCTTATTCCTTGTTTAAGGAAAAATGGAAGTAAACAAATGGCCGCCAAAATTGGAATTAATTTAAAGTAGGTCAGATAACTTTGAATTGTTGCCGATGTTGAAGCTGGTATAAGGTTTAGGAGCAGCATCAGACTTAAGCAGACAAGCAAAAACACAAGCTTGTTTTGCAGTACAAACATGTCTGGATAAAAAGCCAAAAATGCGCTTCGGAATGCACTCAAAATAGCCGTTGCTGAAAAGCTCATAGCCACAAAATATAGCCATCCACCAAGAAATCCACCAAAATTTCCAAAACCTTCTTTGCAGTACAAGTAAATTCCACCAGCTCCAGGAATTGCTTCAGGGAGCCTTGCAACGTTATAAACGATTGGAAGCAGGATCAAGGCTGTTACAATCCAGGCCAAGAAACTTGCTCCACCTGCGGCCATTGTCATAATTGCTGGACCGGATAAAATTCCGGCGCCGATCATTATGTTTATGCCCATCATTGTTGCTTTTAGTGTTGATATTTTGTCTGTCATTTTTTCACTCATCGAATTCTCCGATGTTTTGATTTTAATTATAAAAAAGGTATTAATTAGTCTTATAAATTCTTTCATCTGCTTTTTTTGGATTATAAAGCAGAATTGCAAGAACTAATCCGAATAATAGCGGAATTAGACTAATTAATCGACTCTGGGTGTCGGATCCAAGCCTCAACCAGTTTAAAAACGTCAAGCCGCAGCTCGTGACGATTCCCAAGTAACACATTGTTTTGTTTAAATTAAACGATTTTTCCCAATCAATTTTAATCAATGCAGTTGTTGAAATTATCAAAAGAATCATCACGCACAAATTGCAGCTAATTGCCAGGAACTCGGTCTTATCCACAATTGTACCAAAAATTAAAGAAAATATCAGTGATGCTAAGGCGCAAATCCATGGTCGGCCAAATTTATTAAGCCTTGAAAAAAGCCCTGAAAATCTAAACATTCCATCAGCAGCCATTGAATTTAAAATTATTGAGTCCAAGAACATTATTCCGTTTGAACCGTTCAAAAAGGTCACAATTGTTGAAACTGGCAGTACAACCGTCAAAATCGATGCAATAATCGGAAATTTTTCCGCTACAAATGAGGCATAACCAGAAGCTTGAAGCGTTGCCAAGCCGGCCGGTCCCATTATTGATAAAACGCAAAAATGAAAGACTGTGTAAAGAACTGTTACAAAGGCAAAGCTTGATAGAATTGCGATTTTTGCATTGCGTGGCTTGTCGACCATGTGGCTTATATTGCAGCTGTACTCGTATCCCAAAAATCCAAACATTGCCATAGGAATCGTTTTGTAGACCGATGCAAGGTCAAAAAGCGAGATCTGAAAGCCATTAGATTTTAAAAAGAATGGAGCAAGGCAAATTGCTATGACGATGGGTGCGAGTTTTGCAAAAACAAGAGTGCTTTGAATTGTTGCTGCAATGTTTGCTGGAAGCAAATTCAGGGCAAAAACAAGCCCAAGGCAACATAGTAAAAACAGCGATCTGCTCTGAATAATCCACAAATCTGGATACCAAACAGAAAATGTGTTCCAAAAAGTTACAAGAACCGTTGTCATGGCAAAGTTGTAACTTAAAAAGTACAAAATTCCACCCACAAAGCCACCGAATTGTCCGAGGGTTTCTTTACAATAAAGATAAATCCCGCCTGAGCCATGAATAGCTTCGGGAAGTCTCGAGATATTGTAAACCATCGGAAACATTAGGGCTGAGACCAAAATCCAGCCAAAAAAACTTGCGCCTCCTGCAACGGAAGCCATTATTCCTGGACCGGCAAGAATTCCAGCGCCAATCATTAAATTAACGCTCATAGCAACAGCTTTGAAGGTCGAAATTTTGTTGTATTTCATCTCTCTCCTCTTAAAATTAAGAGTTAAAATTATAGTCAATATTTATTGATTTTTAATGATTTAGAGAGTCTGTAGAAAGTATTTCCCTTTTCAGCCAAACACCAATGGAAGTGCTGGCAATACTTTCAAGCAGTCTTTTATCGAAATTCAATAAGACTCTTATTGTGTCCTTTTGCCGCGTCTGAATAAGGATTCATCGATAAAATCTCAATAAAAACTCATGTCAAAATAGCCTAAAAAAGAATCTTTTTCAATTATTGGTGCCTGAAGAGCCTTTTGAGATCCCTGAGCTTGCAGTGGGCTGGGTCTTTGAAATACTGCATTTGTGTGGTATTATCCGATCCAGTTGTTGTTTTTAACAGGGTCATGTTTGCTTAGATTTTATTTGTGAATCTACGGCGTTTGGTTATTTTGCGAGGGACGTGGAAGGTTTATATTAGTTTTAAATTAATATGATTAACGCATCCGTGATCTCCTGGGAATTTGAAATTTGATTTTTTAGACAATGTTCTGCTTGTAATTGAATTTGGGTCTTTATCTCGTGGATGGAGAAGGATTGATGATGAATATAAATAAAAAAAATTTAAAGGTGTCAGGAAAGGTTTTCTCACTTGCTGTATTTTCGGTTTTTTTAAGTGGATGGACTGGATGTGACAGCTGGTTTGGCAAAAAAAAGAGTCAAGAGACAAAAAGTGATGCCTTGTCAAAGGGAGCTAGTCCTAAACAAGTAGCGCCTTCAGGGCCAAAAGTTATAGAGTTTTCTGACGGCTCATCTATGACAATGTCTGAAATAGATGCTGAAATAGCCAACGTTCTTTCTGCAAATCCTTACACAAGAGCGATGAATATTTCGCAATTGACTCCTGATATGAAGGAACTCTTCTTCAATGATATGAAAAATCGAAGAATGGTTGAAATGTGGGCAAAAGATAACAAGGTTGGTGATTCAGAGGCCTTCAAGGCAGATTTGAAGAAAACTTATGATCTCCTTGTTCAGGCAAAATATGGTGAATGGTTCTCAAACCAGGTTAAATCAAAGGCTGGC
>CAYTZU010000023.1:0-6029 GCA_964442725.1 uncultured Pseudomonadota bacterium | reverse complement strand
TTTCGGATCGAGACATCGAAAAAACATACGAAAAGAATAAAAGACGATACATTAAATCAAGCGGTGGTGTAAAAACCTCTGCTGTTAAATTTGAGGCTCGTGAAGAGGCTAAAGCCTTCTTTGAGTCATTGAATGGAGCTTCAGTTTCAACCCTTGCTGACTTTGAGGCTGCAAGCAGATCAACAAATGGCCAATTTAAGGACTTTGGAAGAATTTCTGATGAATCTCCTCGTGGCGCATTGAGCGTCATTGTCGATGAAGCGATGTCAAGAAAGTCGTTCCCATCGATTGAAATGGTAAAATCAAGTGACGTTGAATATTGGGTTTGCTTGTTTGAAGACAGTAAAGAGGCTGTTTATTTTGAATTCAATGAGGTAAAAAACCAAATTAGAGACATGCTTGAAAATGAGAAATTCAATGAAATGCTTGAGGGTGAAATCAAGGCTCTTGAATCAAAATACGTTAAAAGTGTAGATACCTCAGTTTTCAAATCAGCTACGCCAAATGACGCTAATTTGCTTGATCAGGCCGCAATGATGGGTGAAGATGATTCCGGCATGATGCCTGAAGAGAATTAATTTAGATAATTTATAAATAAACAAGTTCGAGAGTGCTCTGCGCTAAAAACAGGGCACTCTTACAATAAAAGTGTGGAACCAAATGAAAAAGTTATTGGGTGAATACAGATTTGGGTTTTTGAATAGATTAAGCCTTTGTATTTTTATGGTTCACGCTTTTTCCGCAATGGCCATTGAATCGCAATTTCAAAATTGTGTTGATAAAGTTGTAGCCATTGTTGGATGTGGACCAAACAAAAAAATTATAACGAGTTCAGAAATTGGAAAGCCTGACATATTTGTTGGAATAGAGGCTTTAACTCTTGATCAAATTATTGATCAAAAAATAATTCTACTCGAGGCTGAAAGCTTTAAAATTGGTAATTTTAAAATTACAGTCAGTCCGGCTGAAATAGACTCAAAAATCGAGCGCGCCAAGGTTCTCTTTGGTGTTCCAGGAATTTCTAACGAAAAATTTAATAATGTCTTGGAGCAAAAGGGGCTCACTATTGAGATTCTAAAGGATCAGGCTTATCAAGAGGGCATGATTTCGCATATGATGGCCTTTATGTTCCCGGACAAAGCCATTGTCTCCTCTGAGAGAATTTTAGAATTTTGCAAAAAAAATCCTGAAATTACCGATGAACAGGTTCGTTTACACGCTTGCGAGATAGGAATTGATGAATTTTTAAAATTAAAGTCTAAATTCACACTCAAAGATGGCAAACTTGATATTCAAGAGTTTGAAAAAAGCCTAAATTTGGTTGATTTGGGCCTTTTGAATGTCCAAGAGCTTGAAAAAGAAACATTGTCAGTTCTGGATAAATTGCAGATTGGCGGGCTTCATGTGCCAGAAGTTCCAACGAATTCAACGCAAGAAAAGGTTAGAATTTTAAAGCTTGTTGAGCGTAATCCGCGCAGAGAGAAAACCATTGATGAGCGCAAAGCAAAGGTTTCTGAAATACTTTATCTAGAAGATCGAGCAAAAAAACATAGCGATTATATCGATGAATTAAGAGGGCAGACCCACGTTGTTAGGTTTGGTGAATGATCTTTAAGCCACCTCCTAATGCGTATATTTGCCGTTAAAAGTTTAAAAATGGCTTAAATTGTATGAAAAAGCTGTTTTTCAAGGATCGAATTGCCCTTTACACCACTATAATTTTGGGCAATAATTGATTGAATAGGTGGTTTTGTTGATTGTGGACTGATTTTGTATCGATTTGGTCAGCTTAATGCAAAAGCCCGAATCAATATTTAATTGTGTTGCCTTACAGATTAAAGCGAAAAGCTTAGAGTTTTCAATTAAGGGATTTTTTATGAAAAAAGGTATACATCCAGAAGTGTTTGAAATAAAGATAACTTGTGCTTGTGGACACTCATTCCAGTCAAGATCGACAGAAAGATCGATAGAGGCTGATATTTGTTCAAAATGTCATCCATTGTATACGGGTGATCAAAAATTTGTTGATACAGCTGGAAGAATTGAGAAATTCAAAAATCGATACAGCTCATATAATCTCAGCAAGAAAAAATAACGCTAGATTTTGCCCTTATTTTTAATTTGTTTTTGTAGAACTATTTTTTTGTATTTGGTGTTTTGAGTAAAGATGTTTGAGCGAGAATTAGAAAACTTAGAGCAGGAATACAAAAAGGTTTTGGATGACTTGGCCAATCCAAGCATTGAGCCATCTCTTAGAGCAAAATTATCTAAAAAAAGCTCAAGACTTGAGCAGATTATTGCGATAAAAAAGGAGATGGCCAGTATTATTGAGCAGAAAGCCGACGCCAAAACGATGAGCCAAGGAGATGATCCTGAATTGGCCGAACTTGGTTCTTTAGAAATAAAAGAATTGGACAAAAAATATGAAGAGTTAAACTCTCGACTTGAGGACATTCTTTTTCCGCCAGATCCAAGAGATGAAAAGGCTGCATATTTAGAAATTCGTGCAGGGGCTGGGGGTCAAGAAGCATCGCTTTTTGCTGCCGATTTAATCAGGGCCTACTCGAACTACGCAATTTCAAAGAATTGGCAATTTTCAATTAATTCATCGAGCACAACCGAAGTTGGTGGATATCGCGAAGTTATTGCCCATATTCAAGGGAAAAATGTTTATAAGTATTTGAAGTATGAGTCCGGAGTTCACAGAGTCCAGCGAGTTCCAAAAACAGAGGCTGCCGGAAGGATTCATACTTCAACGATAACGGTTGCTGTCATGCCAGAGGCCGATGATGTCGAAGTTGACATAAACCCAGCGGATTTACGAGTTGATGTTTTTCGATCAAGTGGTGCTGGAGGTCAGCACGTTAATACAACCGATTCAGCTGTCAGAATTACGCATATTCCAACAGGTGTTGTTGTTTCGTGTCAAGAGGAGCGTTCTCAGCAGAAAAACAAGGCCAAGGCTTTAAAAGAGCTTAAATCTAGACTTTTGAAGGCTGAGCTTGAAAAGGCTGAAAAGGAGCGCTCTGAGAAGCGAAAACAGCAGATTGGTTCTGGTGAGCGGTCGGAAAAAATTAGAACCTATAATTACCCTCAAAATAGGATAACAGATCATCGAATTGGTTTGACTTTAAAAAAATTAGATATGGTCATGCACAGTGGAAATTTGGATGAAATCATCGAACCATTGATCGACACAGAGCGAAAAGAGCGAATAAGTCAGCCACCAGAGATAATCGAAGAATAATTTTATCGATTTTTATCTTAATTTTATATTTTCTCAAGAGCTGTTTTGAGGACCTTCAAAGCTAAAGTTGCACATTGACGGCGGGACTCTTGGACTGGAATTTGTGCAATTTTAGAGATGAAAAAGTCTTCTTCCATTGTTTTTGCAAATTCTATGCTTTGACCAAGGATATTTTCGGCTAAAATGTTTGCACAGGCCGTTGCGATGATACAACCATTGACTGTGACCATTAATTTTTTGATTTTATTCTCGCAGATGAGGCCTGAAATTTTTACTTTGTCAGCGCAAATTAGTCCTTGCTCGTCGGCATGAAAATCTGGATTGTCGATTTTCTCTAAAAATTCATTTTTTCTAAAGTATTCAAAAATTCGCCTTTTATAGAGCTCGTTTTCAGACATTGTTTGCGCCTTTGAAAAAATTAATAGTTTCAATGAATGCTTTTTTAAACCTTTCAACGTCAGACTGGTCACTATAGACAAAAAAGCTTATTCGCAAGCTATCTTGTAAGTTGAACTGTCGATGAATCAATTTTGCGCAGTGATCCCCAGCTCTCAACAAAACGCCTTTCTGACCAAGAATCCAGGCCAAATCGTGACAATGAATATTGTCAACGGAAAATGAGACTAAATGCCCATGTTTTCTGATGAAATCTTTGTTGCCTAAAATTTTAACCTCGCCAAAATTATCCAGAAAATCGATTATTTGCCCACACAAATTGGTGTTTAAATCTTTGGCTTTTTCTGGAAGGTCCATGGTTTGAAGAAAATTTATCGCCTCTCCAAGACCAATTATTTGAGCAGTTGGCAGGCTTCCGGCTTCGAATTTATAAGGTGATTTTACGAACTCAATTTTATCTTCATCGATTTCAGCAAGGTTTCCGCCGCCAACTTTGGATGGATTCATTGATTCGGCTAGATTTTTTTTTATGCATAAAATACCAATTCCTGTTGGACCCCCGATTTTGTGCCCCGAAAAAACCATAAAATCTGGATTGAGTTGGGCGACATTTATTTTTGAGTGGGCAATGGCCTGACAGGCGTCCAAAAGCACTAAAATATTTAGAGACTGAGCTCTTTCGATAAGCTTTTTGAGTTCGGTAAATCCAGGCTCCCAAACTGGTCCGATCACGTTTGAGTCAATTGTCAGTGCAAGAATTTTGACTGTTGGGTTTAAAAACTCAGAAAAGTCTTCAAACTTAAAAAATCCACGTTCTGGGAGCGAAATAACCTTTAAATTAGCTGATTTTTCCTGTGCAAGGCAAACCCATGGAGCTAAATTTGAATTATGTTCGACCGCCGTTGTCAAAATCGTTGTTTTATGCTCTTCTTTAGGCCAATTGATTGATCTGCAGACAAGATTGATCGATTCTGTGCCTCCTGAGGTGAAAACAATTTGATGTTTTTGATCGGCACCCAAAAATTTTGAAATTTGATCTCTGATATCTTCAATTTTGCTCGAAATAGCCTCTGCCTGTCGATAAATTGAGCGTCTTGCGGGGAAGTTTTCTACTTTGTAGAATTGTTCGATTGCCTTTATTACAGATTCGGGCTTCTGAGCCGTTGCGGCACTATCCAAATATGATATATTTTGCCCATCCAACATGGTTATTTGCGGGAATTTGGCGCGAAGCTTATTCTGCATTAAAACACCGTTTATTTCATATCTGAAACTTATTTTATTGAAAATATCAAAAAAAGTTAGTTTTAAACGCTTTGCCCATTCATTACTTGAAAAGGTTGGTATGCCTAGTACTATCTCAAATTATAAATCGGGGGAGGCGAAACAGTTTTTAACTTAGAATAATATAATTTAAGCAAATTGGAAAAATAGGCCTATTTAATCGCTTTTTGGGCAGTTTTTTAGGATTTTGATGAAGGCGGGGTTTGTTAAATGCCAAAAATGAAGCTTTTCAAATGCATTTTTGCTTTTTTAGCATTGAGCATGACCTTTTCTTTTATCAAATCGGAAATCGATAATCTTTGGTTTACCTCATCGTTTTTTTCACCTAGTCGTAATGCTCTTGCCGATCAAGTCAAAACATGCAGTTACTTCAATAAAAACGACCAGAATCGGCCAATAGTCATGGATCGAGTCAAGGCCCTTTGTCCGGAGCACATTTGGCAAATTTTTGATTCTTCAAACGATAAGTGGAGAGGATGCTTTGCAAAAAACTGTAAGAATTGGATAAAAGATCCTTTTCTTGGTGGGCAATTTGGGCCTTTGAACCTTGAGAAAGCTAATCAAAAAAAATTGGAATATGGCTTTTTTAGAGGAGATCGTTATCCAAATACATTAATCGTTATTGCCGGTGGGGCTTTTTATGATAAGCATTTTCTCTGGCCATATGTTTTCCTGATAAATAAAGTTTTGGGCTACAGTTGCGCAATTCTTGATTACAGAGGCCACGAAAATAGTTGGGATGAAAAATCAAAGGATTTTTTCCTGTTCAAGGGAAATAGATTAAAAAATATTGATGCCAGGCGTTTTAAATCTGGAATTGAAGAAGGTCGAGATTTCTTTGATTTGGTCCAGTTGATCAAGCAAAAGCATTGTTACATAGATAATTGCATTGGTCTGGGGATTTGCTTTGGGACGGCCGTTCTTTCAATTGCGCAAAATATTAGTTTTGCAAGACACGGTGTTCCGCTTTTCCAATCAATGGCCTTAATTTCACCGCTTCCGGGGATCAATGATTTGATTATCAATTTTATGAAAAACAGAAATATGCGAGCATCGTTTTTTGGAGATAAAAAGAAGGAATACAAGGAATCGTGGCTTTTTA
>CAYTZU010000022.1:0-10720 GCA_964442725.1 uncultured Pseudomonadota bacterium | reverse complement strand
TCCTTTAAACAAAGAAGTTTTAGCCGAAACAATTGAAAAAATTGCCACTTCACGCCGAACGCTTAAAAACGTAAAAAAGGACATTCAAATAAGCTTTTCAAGATATGAACACTTTTTTGGAATCCAAAAGATCAAAAATTAATTGATAGCCTAATAATGAAGGGGCTTAGAAGCCCCTTCAAACCTGCTGATTTATGCCATTACAATTTCAACGCGACAGTTACTTTTCGGAATGTATTGATCCCCTAAGGCCTCTTTTTCAAAATCTTCCAAGGACTGATCAACCCATGAAATCGGCTCTTTTGCGCCCAAAGCAACAACTTCGATTAAATCAGGCTCGATTCCCATCTTAACCAAAGCATCTTTTACCGATTTTGCGCGATCAAATGAGAGAGAAAAAGCCCTTTCGGTGGGTTCAGCCGGGTCCGAATGCCCTCTTATCAATATTTTTTTTCCAAGATCACTGGCGTTTTTTGCTGCTTTATAGTTTTCTTCTATGATTTGACCATGGCTTTGGTCAACACCGGACTGCTGAGCGCTAAAAAATACAGTTTTGAATGATTCTGAGCCTTTTTCGTCGAGAATATCATCGCTCCACAATTTATAAGCTTGATCAATTTTGTCCGAATTATCCTCCCAGGCAAGGGCAAGTCTTTCTAATTCCAGTGCAACTTCTTCAGGAAGCTGACTTCCGTTAGGGCTTTTTAATTGGTAGGATTGATCATCGTTGGCGGTTAGACTGTGTTTTGGAGTGAATTCATCACTGACAAAGGACTCTGGCCCATAATTATAGATAACCAATGAATCGGTTTGTAATTTGGTGTCGGAAGCCTCGGATTGTTTGTTTTTTTTTACCAGACTTTTTTTGACATGTTTCTTTGTTTTATTGTTGTGCTCTGTCTTTTCACTCTTGCGGGAACATCCAGTTATCAACATAAGAAAAATGGAAAGAAAAATCAGATTAGTCCCTTTGGTAAACGACATAACACTCTCCCAATCGTCAAATATTTAAATACAGTTGACGCTGAAAAAATAACATAGTTTTATAAGGTTTCCTACTTACGTAGGATTTTATGATCCTTCCTTATTTTAAAGGATTGATGATTTTGAGTGTGAGGACATTAGTTGAAAAAAATCTTGATCAATCATGAGCCGTGGTTAATTCGCGTTGCGGTCATAGAGGATAAAAAATTAGCGGAAATTCAATTTCAAGCAATCGGTGATTTAGAGCTGGAACGGGCTTTTTTCAAAGGAAGAATTAAACGAATTTTGCCTGGAATTCAAACAGCATTTGTCGATATAGGTCATAAAAAAGCTGGTTTCTTGCATATAACTGAGGTTGATAAAAGTCTGTCCTATGAGACACTTTTTGATGAACCTTTGCTTGATGCTCAAGAGCCCGACGAATCTGAGTTGATCAACGAGCAAAAAAAAGAGCCTAAAACAGCTTTAAGCATTGAGAAAATTTTCAGTGAAGGACAGGACGTTTTGGTCCAGGTCATCAAAGAACCATTCCATGAAAAAGGGGCAAAGTTGTCGACCTGTTTTACAATTCCTGGCAAATTTTCTGTTTTGATGCCAAACATCCCTCATATCGGAGTTTCCAGAAAAATTGAGGACAAAGAGGAGCGCAATCGACTCAAAGCAATTGCCTCAAACACAATTGGCCAAGACATGGGCGTCATCATCCGAACAACGGCTGAAGGTCGATCTGAAACTGACATAAAACAGGACTTGAACTTTTTGATATCGACATGGGCTGAAATTAAATCAAAATTTGAGGAGGCAAAGGCTGGCGAGCGAATTCATCAGGACTTGCCAATTCAGCTCCGCGTAATTCGAGAAAATTTAGATGAAAACACAAGCGAAGTGATTTGCGATAACCTCGAAGATTATAATTTAACAAAAGCCTTTTTAAAGCGCTTCATGCCCGACAAAGCCGAAAAAGTAGTTTTATTTAAAGAAAAGAACCCAATCTTTGATCATTTTGGAATTGAACAACAAATCGAGCAACTGTTGGAAAAGAAGGTTAATTTAAAGTCTGGTGGCAGCTTGATCATTGAAACAACCGAGGCAATGACGGTTATCGATGTAAATACCGGTAAGTTTGTTGGCAAAACAAAGTTGGAAGACACTGTTTTTAAAACAAACATGGAGGCCGCCGAAGAAATCGTCAGACAACTAAGACTTCGAAATATCGGCGGAATAATAGTCATTGACTTCATCGACATGTCCAACTTTGGAAATAAAAATAAGCTTTCAAAATTGCTAGAAAAAACACTCAAAGAAAAAGATAAATTAAAATCTGTGGCACTTCGCGTTTCAGAATTTGGAATCGTTCAAATGACGCGAAAACGATCAGGAAAAACGCTTATCCAACAGCTTTCTCAACCGTGCAGCCACTGCCAAACAAAAGGCTTTGTAAAATCTGCAAAAACAATAAGTTATGAGGTTTTGCGTGGCATAAAAAAAGATCTTGAAAACTCGCGTTGCATAAAAGCTGAAATTAAGGTCTCTGAGGATGTTTTCAATTATCTGACTTCTGATATGCAGGCTTCTTTGATAGATTTGGAAAATGAAATAAACACAAAGATCATTTTAGAATTAGCCGAAAATTTCCAAGAAGCTAAATATTCAATAAAAAAACTTCAAAATAGATGAAAATAAGGAGAGCTGGGGTGAAAGAAAATACACTTAAAAGTGCGCAATATCCTGATTATGAGACTGTAATTGGAATAGAGGTGCACGTTCAGTTAAAAACCAGATCAAAACTTTTTTGTTCATGCCAAAACAAATTTGGAGCCGATCAAAACTCAAATGTTTGTGAAGTCTGTCTTGGTCTTTTGGGAACCCTTCCAGTTCTAAATAAACGAGCCGTTGATTTTGCAATAAAGGCTGGAATTGCCACAAACTGCTCTATTTCAAGAGTTTGCGATTTTGCAAGAAAACATTACATGTACCCCGACCTTCCAAAAAACTATCAAATCACACAAAGTGACCGACCAATCTGCAAAAATGGTTATGTTGCAATTGTCCAAGAAAATGGAGTTGAAAAAAAGGTTCGTTTGAACAGAATTCATATGGAAGAAGACGCTGGCAAAATCCTTCATTTAAATTCAACTGAGGGCGCCTCTTTAATTGATTTTAATCGTGCAGGAACACCGCTAATCGAAATCGTTTCCGAGCCGGACATTTCAAGCGCCGCTCAGGCAAGGGATTATCTGACAAAATTGCGCTCGATAATGCAGTATTTGGATATCAGCACAGCAAACATGGAGGAAGGGTCTTTTAGAGCCGACATAAATATTTCGGTTAAAAAGAAGACCGATTCAAAGCTCGGGACCAAAGTTGAGCTCAAAAACATAAATTCTTTTAAATTCGTTGAAATGGCAATCGAGTACGAAATAGAGCGTCAAATTGATTTATTGGAAAGTGGTCAAAAAGTGGTTCAAGAAACTCGTGGCTGGAATGAGCGAGAAAAAAAGACTGTTTTTATGCGATCTAAAGAGGACTCACAGGATTATCGATATTTCCAAGACCCAGATCTTCCGATTTTGATAATTAATCCTGAGTGGATAAATAAATTAAAGGAAGAGGTCCCTGAACTTCCAAGTGAGAAAGTTAAGCGATTCCAGGAGGAATACGGTCTTTCCGCCTATGAATGCGAAATTTTGACTCAGCAACAGCAAATTTCCGATTTTTTTGAAAAAACTACTAAAAAATGCAATGCCCCTAGACAGGCCTGCAACTGGATTTTAAGAGATCTTCTTGAATTTATGAATGATACAAAGAGCAGCTTTGAAACGCTAAAAATCACGCCAGAAATGCTTGCCGAGCTAATCTTTGAGGTCGAACAGGGCGTTATCAACAACACGGTGGCTAGATCGGTTTTTGCGGAAATGGCAAAAACAGGTCGTTATCCATCGATAATTATTCAGGAAAGGTGCCTAGAGCAGATCAATTCAACCCAAGAGCTTGAAGAAATTGCAAAAAAAATTGTTACTGACTTTCCAAAACAATTTGCTGATTTTAAAGCAGGTAACGCTGGATTATTAGGATTTTTTGTTGGTCAAAGCATGAAATACACTGAAGGGAAAGCAAATCCAAAGATTATGAGTGAAATTTTTACAAAAATGCTTTAAAGGTTGATTAATACTAAAATATAGGGTTTTTTGCATTTTTAGGCGATTCAGTTTAGTCCCATTTGCCTTATTAGAGCTGCTTTGTCACGCTGTAAATATGTTTGCACGAAATTATTATCTGTTTGGCTAGTAAGGCATTGAGGGATATTTTACATGCTTAAATTTTTCAACAAAATAAATCGAAAATTGCTGATTTTGCTCTCAATTTCAGGCTTTTGGCAAATCAATGCAGACCAGAACTGTAACTTTGTGTCCTGGACGCCCAACTACAAACATATAAAAGAAGTGATTTTGCGAAAACAACCAACTGTTTACCCATATCTTCGATCCTGCAATGACGCTTGGTTTGGTGCCGAGAGTTATGACAACTTCATTCTTGATTGCTTGGGCGGAAACCCTCTGAAAAAAGAGGCCTTCAGAAAGCGTTTTTTACAAAATGATCCAGAGGCAGAAAAAATTTTAGATGAACCCTTGCAAAGTAAGACGCTTAAGAAAGCAAGGATTGAGGCGGCTGAAAAGTCCTTGATTCTGGAAAGTCGAATAATTTCACGCGACCAAGCCTATATAATCGGCCTTATCAATGAACTATGTCGAAACAACGACAAGGAAAAGATTGAGTGCCCAAGATGTCTGGCATTAAACGAAAAAAAATTAATCGACGAAGAAGTTGACGGAAAACTGAAAAAAACTTCTCTCCGCAGACTTTGCAAAAAACACTCAAAATCGGCTCATATCAACGGTGGAATATTTAAATCTGTCGATTTTTCCGGACAAAGTGATGATAAAAATTTCCCCACACAGTCTCAAAATCCAAGTCTTTGGAGCTGGAGAGATATCCAAGATCCAGAAAAAATAACCTATGTCGACGAAAGCGTTTTCTCCGACCTTCGAGTCTTTGTCGGTGACAGAGAAAATCATCAAACATTTAACAATTTTTTGAAAAACATAAAAAAAGCAATAACCCACTGGGGCTGCGCATTCGTTGATTATATGTTTGCCAAGCCATCAAAGGACCTTGAAACTCTCAACAGTCGAAGGGATTTTATTAAGAAGCTCGTAGAAAATGACGATCTTTACAATGAAATCGTCAGCATTTTGGGTGAAATGGCCAAGTGCCAGATCAAAGTTAATAATTTTATCCTTGCCAATCACAGCTTTTTCTCTCCAGGCGGACTTTGGCTTTATCCGGACGGAATAAGCCATCTCAAACCACTTGATACATTGGCTGATTTTTCAGTAAAAATGCGCAAGTTTAAAGAGGGGATTAACAAAAATCCATATACCATAGGCGCTGGAATACCATTCCGCATCTTTGTTAATTTTCTCTCAATAATGATGCCAATAAGTATCTTCCTAGCTAGTAAAAATAACTTAATAAATAATATTAAAGAAGAATTTGGGCCAAACCCCAAGGATATTAAGATAGGAGAATATTCTGAGTTTGACCTTAATAATCATAGTATTATCGGTGCAATACTCAAGAGTCCAATATTCTTATTAAATCTACCAGTTTCCGTCATAAAAACACTTATTAACACATATAAAAGTGGAAGTTTTCAATACCAAAATGATATGTATGGAATAGGACCTCTTGATTCATTATTGAGACTACCAGCAAAACTAGGTAACTTTTTAGTTGTAGATCCTGCCAATTTTATGAATAACAAACTTCTAAATAAGAAGAATTGTTTATCAAATCTCGCTCGTGGATCGCTCAGATTTTGCGAAATTGAGGGTGATGAGTTTGGTAGATCGAATGGACTGGATTCTAGTAATATGTGGGGTAAAACAATCCACCCATGGTTGCTTGCACTTTCAAGCATTAATGGTCTTGTGACCATGATTCCACTTGTTCGATATGCTGCTGGCCCTCTTAGAGTTTACGTCGAAGGCACTGATGTTTATAGACAGGGTCAATTCTTTCGTTCAATGAAAAAAAACACACCAAAGCAATATTCAGAAATTCAAGCGATGACGCTTGCTCTGGCTAATTTTGTAAAATTGTCCAAGAGATTGAGTAAATTAATGCGCGAAAACTTCCCATCAGGACATCCCTTGACTTTGGTTGATGATTTGCATGAATTCCATTCAGATTTAAACCCACAACTGCACTCGATTTTAAATGAACTTTCTTCATGCAATAAATCAACAATTCGCTTTAAAAT
This sequence comes from uncultured Pseudomonadota bacterium, assembly GCA_964442725.1. Lineage (GTDB taxonomy): Bacteria > Babelota > Babeliae > Babelales > CAYTZU01. Next base: position 4,413 of record CAYTZU010000022.1, on the reverse strand, counting down.
TTTGTCAGTTTTGAGAAAAGCGCACCCATTCAGATGGCTTTTTGCAAGGCTAGCTGAATCAATCGGACAAATTGACGCCATGACCTCCTTTGCAACGCTGGTCAGAGAAAGTAGAACTCGGGCAACAAACCAATTCTGCCCAGTTGAATTTATCAAGTCTTGTCAGCCTGGCTTTAAAATTGACGGATTCTGGAACCCATTCTTCAACCCTGAAACTGCTGTTCCAAATTCTCTCAGCGTTGGCCTTGATTTGAAAGAACAACACATGATTTTAACAGGTCTGAATGGCGGCGGAAAATCAACGGCTTTGAGAAACATAGTCTTTTGTATTTTGATGGGACAGGTCTGTGGCTTTGCACCGGCTCAAAATATGGTCAGTGCAATTTACGACAACATTTACACTTGCATGTCGACCAAAGACTTTGCTGAAGGAAAATCAACTTACATGGTTCAAAATGACAAAATCATGGAAGTATTGAAATTAATTGAGCAAAGCAACGAGCGTCAGGAATTATCGCTCTTTGCATTAGACGAGATTTACGGTGGAACAGACAACGTAAATGCGGTTCCAAATGGAATAACTTTTGGACTTTTCTGCTGCAAAAACAGAGCTAATACTGTGCTGTTTTCATCACACTTTCATCAAATGTGTTCGCTGGAAGAACGAACTGCTGGATTATTTAAAAACATTAAAATAAAAGCTGAAAAAGATGAGCAAGGTAAATTCAAACGTATTTTCAAAATAGAACCCGGCCGAATAGAACCTGGCCACGATGCCATTGGTTTACAATTAACCAAGGACAGTGGTGCGCCAAAAGAGTTCGTCGATGCAGCGGAAAGAATAAAGATGGAACTCTTCCCTCAAAGATAAACTAAAAAATAAAATAATCCCTCAAAAAACGGGTTGTCACAAAACTGAAATTTTATTTTCAGAGTGACAATCCGTTTTTTTATGTTATAAGAAAACACACTTCAAGTTCCTGCAGCATTTCAGTTTTGACAATTTTTTAGAGAGTGGCACTTGTTAACAAACTTTTCCTTTTTCTTGATTAGAAAAAGAACAGCTTATCCTCTGATTCCAAACACAGCCTTTTTCATTATTGTTTTTTCAATTTTTTTTCAGCCACTGTTTTCAAACATCGACTATTCAATCGTTGAAGCAGAGTTTTCGAGGTTTTTCTCTAGCCAAAGGGTAAAAAAATTAAGCCAAACTCCTGAAGCTGATTGTATTTTTTCAAGCAAAAAAAGTTTGCAATCATTAATCGAATATTTTTCGAAAAATCAGAATGAGCGACCCATTGACAAAGACAAAGCTGAATTTTCACTTCAAGCCTGCAGGGATATGGCTTGGATTTGTGGCGACGAAGGGCGCGAAGACAACAGTTTCCTTTTAAAACTTGAGCGACCAGTCACAGAGCCAGGGACAATCTTCCTTGCCGGCCTCCTGGCAAATCCACTTCACTGTCCAAAAAAACTTAAAAGACGCGCAGACTTAATTAAAGTTTTGAGGGATAATCAAAATCTTTCAAGAAAGCTTTCTGACTGTCTTTCAAAATCTAAGCGACCGATAAAAACTCTCATTTCAATGGCCAACAGTGATTATCAAAAGGATTCAGAGTGCCTTTTAAATGGTTTTTTTGGGCTTTATTGGAAAACTCGATCATTGATGAGTTTTATCCCTAAAAAACTGGCAAAGTTAAAATCCAAAGATAAATCTAAAAAACTTGGACAAATTGATGAAAAAGAAAATTGGCGCGATTTTATTGATAACAATGACCTCCTTTCGAGTATGAGTTTTTTTGGTGTTTCGCTCATTTTGATCATCGATTGGTGCGTTAAAATCGCTTCACTTGCAAAAAACAGCTCAGAAACATTTAATTTCTTGAAACCAATTGAAGGAATCTTTGATACAAACACCTCTTCAGCCGTAGATGCTGCTAATTCCGCTACGCTATTAGCTAGTCTGGCCATAAAAGAACCCTTATCCATAAAACAAAGTGAATCCTGGCCAATGGCTATCAAACAGCTTGAATCTCACCTTATAAACAAGCCTGTTGAAAAAAGCCAAGAGCCATTTTCAATAAAAAACATTCACAAATATTTATTTACTTCTCTTTATCGAGCAGAAATATGTGATGACGCCAAGACAATTTGGCAAAACAAATCTAATCCAATAATTTGGGTTACAGTTGGCCCAAAATTTTGTAAGCGACTTATAAAACCTATTTATCTGATTGCAACGCCAATACTCATTTTCGCAAGCCTAAAAAGGCAGATGCGGCTTTATAAAATAGCCTTAAAACGAGCACGAAGAGAGATTTTGGATATGCAGCGATTGATAATTCTCTTTGAACAAATTTTAAAAATATTCGATGAACACATCGCTCAAAATCCCGATGACAAAATCTCTTTTGAGGAACTCGATCTCTATTTTCACATAAAAAACTTAATTGAAAATTTCCGAAATGACGATTTTGGGAGGTTAATCGAAGGATTAAAAACAGGGGCTGGAAAAATGCCTGGTCGTTTTTTGAGGATTTACAAGCAACTTTATCTTTCAATCGATAGATTCCGTCATGCGCTTGAAGCTCTTGGTCAAATCGATGCGTTTTTAGCTATTTCAAAGCTTTCGAGCAAACCAGAATTTTGCTTTGCAAATTACATCGAAGATTCTGTTTATCCAATAATCTGTGCCAATAATTTTTGGGATCCATTGATCGGTAATCAAAAAACAATAACTAATTCGATCAAAATTGGCCCACAGCAAAGAGGTATCATTATCACAGGCAGCAATGCAAGTGGAAAATCAACCTTGATGAGGGCAGTATTTCGATGCGCAATGACGGCTCAATCAATAACGCTGGTTCCAGCTGAGAACTTTTGCCTGACGCCATTTAAAGAAACCTTTACTTTAATGTCAAAAAGAGATGATCCGCCAAACCGTTCACAATACCGAGTTGAAGCCGATCAGATCAGTCAGTTCCTCAAAAAAGCTGAAAAGGAAGAGTTTATAATTTCAGTCATCGATGAAATGTTTAACACCACAGGAGCTCATGACTGCCAAGCGCTAACACGAGCAATAATCGAGCACGTTGCCCAAAAAACAAAGGCTATCACTATGATTTCAACCCACAATCCAATGGTTACCAAGGCTGAAAAAGATTCCCAATATATCTTTAAAAACTATAAAATTACTGCAAAAAGGGGTGAATTAGGCCAATTTTTGGGATACTCTCACAAAATTATGCCAGGAATTGCTGGAAAGTCCGATTCAACCGCCCTTGACGTAGCTCTTCTGTCTGGAATTGATTTAAAAATTGTCAATAGAGCACGTCAAATAAAGGAAAAAAATGAGGTTTTTTAGCAAAATTAAAAGGAACTGTTGTTTCAGGCCCAAATTTTAGTGGTAAGAGTGTTTATCTGCTTGGATCCATCAGCGCGGCTTTGATAGCTCAGAGTTTTGGAATTGCTCCGGCCAAAAGCATTAGACTCTGCCCATTTGATGGATTCGATTCCTACGTAACAATTAGAGATAATCCTCCAAAGGAATCACTTTTCTCGGCTCAATGTCTGCGAGTCAAATTAATTTTGGACATGATTTCAAAAGCCAAAAACGAAGGTCAAAAGTTATTTATAATTGCCGATGAAATTTTGACTGGAACCAATTTTGTCTTTGCAGGAAGCTTGGCCCAATCATTGATTAAAGAATTTTCAGGCTTCCCAAATTGCGTTTATTTGCTGGCCACACATTTTGATGCGGTTACCGAAAATCTTGATTTTGACTCAAATGGCAAATTTGAAAACTTACAGGTTTTGGCAAATCTTGATGAAAAAGGCTTCTTTGAATCACCTAAGTTTAAAGTTGGCTCTGGAATAAGCTATACTGATGCGGCTTTTAAAGTTGCTGCAAGCCGTTTTGGTCCGCAATATCAGCACATCATTGACAACGCAAAGCCACTGGCTCTTGAAGAAATCAAGAAAAAGAAGGAAACTACGGGCAAATAAGTAATTACAAAGTTTGCTTTTTGACGGATCTTTAAAGTTGATAGAGTCTATTTCAGGTCGCGTAACAAAAATTGGGTCTCGAGATCTGACCGTTTTAATTTCAGGAATTGGATTTTCTGTTCAAGTTATCCAGCCCTCAAACTTTGCTCCCGGTCAAGAGGTAAATCTTTTTATCCATTGGAGCTGGAATCCAGAAAAAGGTCCAGCACTGTTTGGTTTTTGCTCAGAATTCGAGCGATCGGTTTTCTGTGCGCTCATCGAATGCCCTAAAATTGGGCCACAAATATCGCTCCAGATCATGTCTCAGACAACGCCCTTGAGGCTGCTGGAAATTTTAGCGCTCGGCGACGAACAGGGCCTTTCATCAATCCATGGAATTGGACCAAAAAAGGCAAAAATCATAATTAG
>CAYTZU010000021.1:0-10769 GCA_964442725.1 uncultured Pseudomonadota bacterium | reverse complement strand
CCCCAAAACCCCAAAAACCCAAAACCCCAAAACCCCCATTCAAAAATAAAATTAAGAAATGTACGACCACACCAAGAAATACAACGAGAAGATAAAAAGCCAGGACACCCAGATGGTCCAAAACGACAAAGATTTTTTATATATTCTTATTTCTAATAAAGTTAAGTCTTCTTGGCCGGTCTCTATAATTTGAGCCTATACTTTCTTTTTGTTGTTGATGTTTTCCAGTAAAGGTTTAACGAAAAACTTTTTGAGGAAAAAAACACAACACAGAACATTTGAAATTTGAATTAGGAAGGTAAAATTAATTTCCATAGCTCAAAATATTTCAAAAATCTGTCAAACAATGAAAAGCAGAATCAGAGCAACAATGAAAGAAAAAATTACAGAAGTTTCTGTGATTCCAATTGCCAAACCCATAACTCTGAAGACAGCTTTAACGCTCTCTGGCCGTCTACCGATGGCATCACAGGCTTTTCCACCTATGAAACCCTGACCCAATGCTGTTCCGATGCTGCCAATCCCCATGCATAAACCGGCTGCTATAAACTTAGCGGCTATTGCCAATTCTTTCGGTCCGGCAACCCCTGATTCTGGGAGCATTGCATTCCACCTTGATTAAAAAACTTAAAAATTCTAACAAATTGCGTCCTCAGTCAATATTAAAGCCTATTTAGCCTGTTATTTTTTGTCAACATTGTTATTTGTCCCAAAATTAACACTCTTAAATTTTCAAGAATTTTTTATCGATAATAATTTGCTAGAAAACTGGTTCTTTTGACTGAAATGATTTTGGCATTTAGAATTCAAGTTGGATATTAATTTTAAGTGCTATTAATTTTGGCTGAGTGGGCATTTTTGATATTTGGAGAGTTAATTGAAGGTACAAGTACGTTTTGTTCTGGGAATTTCATTTTTTTGTCTATTTAATTTGAGTAAAGCCAGCAATGATAATTTAATTTTTAAAAGTACAGCGCCGTTTCTTTCAAGGCCAATTTACACAAATCCATCAATGCAAAATCAATTTAACGATGGTTCTTGGCTTTCGGCCAATTTGATTGTTGGAACGACTTTGCCATTTTTGGAACGCAATAAGTCAATTTTTGATACAACGATCCGACGAGAGGCGGCAAAAGAGCTCTACGACTTATCGCAGGATACGGTTTTATCAGAAGGCTATGGCCTTCTGATGCCTGAAAACAGAAAAATAGTCTCTAAAGCCTTCAGTGATTTGCTCGACATTTCCGGAAAATTAACCGCAGAACACCACAGAGTTGGGGTTGTTCTGGGAGCAAATTTTACATTGAATGGCGGGGATAGCCAAAAGGATCATTATGATTGCATGAGTATTTCCATGAGCCTGCCAATTGTTTTTAGAATTGGGCATTTTTATATTTTGTCTGATGATCTGGCAAAAATGAAGGATCTTTTCAAGAAAATAGTAGATGTGGTCAGGGAGGAATATGGTGATTTGGGCAGTGGATTATCAATGTTTGATAAGCTAAAATCAGACCTTCTTTCAAGTGCAATTTCAAAAAAATTTGGGCTTGAAGAAGTAAAACTAGATCTTTTCAGTCCTGTTTATCGCGGCAAATTTGGTCTTGAAGTTAGAGTTGGGTTTGAATCAATAATTGATCTTGATTTTTCAAAAGACAAAGGAAGTGAAAACATTGGTATAAATCGGAATCAATTGTATGAATTTAAGACTACTGGAAACAATATAGATGACTGGGAAAGCCTTTTTAGACGGTTAATGAATGAACAAAAAATGGATATGCTAAGCATGAATGATATTATTTATGCGCTTGCTAATTCTCGTATCAAACCACAACTTGATGGTTGGGGAAATGCGTTGGGAATCGTCGTTGATGCAAGTTTTCATTTAATCCCAGATAAAATAAAACTGTTTTCTAGATTTAGAAATGACTTGTTTTTTGGGCAGACAAAAAAAGCAGTAGTTATTATTGATGATTTCCTTGAGCCGAGCGAAATTGTTGTGCAGACCTCGCCTAGTCTGCTTTCGCAGATTAATTTGGGAGCGGATATCTGTTTTGAGAGGTGGGATTTTAAAGTAGGATATGATTTTTTAATTAAAACATCTGGAGCAATCGATTTTTTATATGATTCTTACAGAGATCCGCGCTTTATATCAATTCAGCCAAATGATGGGCCTTCGGTTTATGAATATCGAGGAGGACTTGATTATCAGGCAATTGGACATGCGCAGACAAAGCTTGCTCAAGCGCCAGATGTTTGGCAGCATAGAATTTATTTTGTAGCTAGCCGTGAATTAGGCTACAACAAAGATTTTATTTTTAATTTTGGGTCTGATATTGCTCTTGCTTCAAAGTTTATGCCTAGAAACTTAAATTTTTCGATAGGGTTCGGATATAAATTTTAGATAATTGAGTCAAAATATAACTACTTTTTAATTATTTTTGGCGTAATTTTTAACAAAAAAGTTAAAAATTACGCCTTTTTCAGTATTTAATTAATTCGGTAGTTAAAAATATTCAATTTTATTGGTATTTTTTCCAAAAAATTGACGCATCTTAATTGAAATTGGAATATATATTACGATCTTAGCTTTCGTAGATAGGAGATGATTTAATGATTTGTAAAAAATCTACACTTCTTTTACTAAGTTTTTCAGCGCTTTCATTGTTTGCTGGAAGTCCGGCCGATGATTTCACTTTGCCTTCAGCATCTTCAATAGAATTGGATAATCAAAACAAGGAATTTAAAGAATTAAAGGCTGAAATCATCAAAAGGTTAGATGATGCCATCAAACAGACGAGTACAGATGTTCCGGCCGAAGAGCACTTTGACTGGAGCCAAGTTGATGACTTTTTAAATCTAAAAGGAAAACCGCTTGGATGTGAAAAACTAGATTCATTGGATCCATTCCTGCGTCAGGTGATTAAATTTATTGATCCGGTTAAAAAGTTCAAAGAAGCTATAGAAACCGATGCTCTTTTAAAAGAAGCAATGGCTAGGACGATTTTGGCAACCCAAGAAGCAATGGAAATTTTGCATGAAATGGCTCTGCGTAATTTCCAAGAGAGCGAAGAGATTGAAAAAATATTGAAAAACGAACCGTTTTTATGTGCCAAAAAGGGAATTAATTTAATCTTGAGAGCCTTGTGTGCGTTGGCAAAGGAAAAAAAATATTTTGATCCAACAAATAAGAAGGCTTGTCTAAATAAGAGGGGTGAGGCATTTATAGCATGTATAAATGGAATAATAAAGCACAGCATGAAGCAAAACATTACCTCTTATGAAATAAATGAATCAGCAATTTTGATGATTTTTGATGTGCTAAAAGATGCTAGGTTACCATTTAGTATTGCTATTGATACAGCTATAGAAAAGCTTGAAAATTTCTGGGAAGATCCAAAAAATATTCTCAAATTAATTTTTGAAATAAGAGCTCTTACAAGTGATGTTTTCCATGACATTTCAAGCCTTAAGGGTGTTAGAGTAAGATCAGCTGAAGAGGTTTTTGAGGCCTGCGAGAAGCGTTTGGCTGAAAGAGCTGAAAAGCTACATAGGGCAATTGAACAACAAACCGGAGCATAAAGATCATAGACAGGGTTTTGAGGTAAATTTGTGCAACAGGAAAATGAACAAATATTTGGCCTAGTTGATAAATTATTATTCCAAAACTCTGAAACAGGCTTTTGCATCGCTGTTTTGAGACCTCATGGCAATTTAAAAGAAATTATTGTTAAAGGCGTTTTGCACGGAATTGCAGTTGGTCAGAAAATTTCTGCCACAGGAAAGTGGGTCCAAAGTGAAAAATTTGGACTTCAGTTCCAAGCCGAAAGCTTTCAATTTTCGCTTCCTGAGGACAGTGTTGGTATTGAAAAATATTTGGGCTCAGGATTTATCAAGGGAATAGGAAAAACATTGGCAGCCAGGATGGTTGCCAAATTTGGTGCAAAAACCCTTCAAATATTGGACTCTAATCCAAGGCTTATCTCAACGGTTTCAGGAATCGGCCAGGCAAAGGCTAATGCAATTTGTCATGCCTGGTTGCAACAGCGGGAAATTTCCAGAATTATGGTTTTTTTGCGGTCAAAAGATGTTCCTGTTTGGCTAGCAAGCAAAATATATAATCGATATGGCGATCAGTCGATCCAGAAGGTCAATCAAGATCCTTACTCGCTGGCCGATGAGATTTGGGGTGTTGGCTTTAAAACGGCTGATGATCTGGCTGTCAAGCTCGGCCTAGACAAAGAAAGTCCGCAGCGAATTAAAAGTGCAATAATTTCGACATTGAAAGAGGCCATGCAGTCGGGAGATCTTTATTTGCCGCTTGAAAAGCTCTTAGAACTATCAATTGCTATTTTGAAATTTGATAAGTCGTGGACAGAACGCATAGAAAAGATTTGTTTTGAGCTGATCAAAGTTGGAAAATTATCAGTTATTTGTGATGGGCAAGAAAGATTTGTTTGCTTAGCCTTCTGCCACGGAACTGAGCGTGGAATTAGCAGTAGAATTCAAGCCATTAAATCGACAAAAAGTTCGGTAAAATTTAATTTGAAAAATATCTTCGATGATTTAACCGTAAAATCCAGCAAGTTTGGCTTTTCAGAGGGCTTTGAATTTTCTGCTGGTCAAATTGAGGCCATTTTGGCTGCATTGAGCAGTAAAATATGCATAATTACGGGTGGCCCCGGAACTGGTAAGACAACATTACTGAAGGCTTTGTGTGGGATTTTGCGTGCAAGTGGTGCCAAATTTAAAGTTGCAGCACCAACTGGGCGGGCTGCAAAAAGAGTGTCAGAATGTGCAAATGTTCACGCTTTAACACTTCATCGACTTCTTGAATATGATCCGTCGACTGGACGCTTTAAGCGCAATGATGAAAATATTTTGCATGCAGATTTTGTTATCGTTGATGAATCATCAATGATAGATATTTTTTTGGCAGGCGGCCTTTTAAAAGCCATTGGTCATCAATCAAATTTAATTTTCCTGGGAGACGTTGATCAATTGCCACCGGTGGGCCCAGGGAATTTTTTAAAGGATTTGATGGGCTCTGAGCAGGTCAAAACAATAAAATTGAATAATATTTTTCGTCAAGCAGCAGGGAGTTCAATTGTTCTTTCGGCTCATGCGATAAACAATGGTAAGTTCCCGGAAAACTATAATCACTCTGGATCAGATTTTATGTTTTCAAAACAGGATGATTCGAGCAAAATTTTGAGTATTTTAAATGACATTTATTTTAATGTTTTACCAAAGAACAAAATAAGCCCGAATAATTGGATCGTTTTGAGTCCAATGCACAAAGGTTTGGCGGGTTGTCAGACCATTAACGGCCATCTTCAAAACATAATCAATCCGGTCTCAAAAAGTGGGCCTGGAGTTTTTGTTTTTGGTCAAGAGCTCAGAGTTGGTGATCGCGTGATGCAGGTCAAAAATAATTATGACAAAAATATTTTCAATGGCGACATCGGCTACATCAAGGCTGTCGATATTGCAAACAAGGCTGTTTCTGTGGTTTTTTCTAATGTTGAGCATTTGTATAAATCTCATGAACTCGATCAATTGACCCTTTCTTACGCTATTTCCATTCACAAGAGTCAGGGCAGCGAATTTGAGGCTGTGACAATTCCAATTTTTACAGAGCATTTCATAATGTTAAATCGGCAGCTGATTTACACGGCAGTTACGCGGGCAAAGAAACTTTGTATTGTTGTCGGGCAAGCCAGAGCCTTTGCAATTGCCATAAAAAATGCAAAAAGTTCGAATAGAAAGACATTTTTAACGGAGATTTTGACTGGAAAACAGCTGGAATATGTTCACTAGCTTGATGTTAAAAATATTGATAAAAAATTTTAAAAGAGGGGTATATTTGTGATTTTTGAAAATAAGCTGGTAGTCATTGTAAATAAGGATATCGATATTGGCGTTGCTATGAATGCCATAGCACATGCTTCTTTTGCCGTTGGGGCATTATTGGGGTCACAGGTCGCTTTTCTGCAACCTTATGTTGATTCCAGCGGTAACAATTGGCAAATTTCCGGCATGCCATATATTGTTTTAAGGGGAAAATCCAATGAGATTGGCAAGGCCATTTCCACTGCAAAACAAAATGGCATTATGCAACTTGCCTTTGTCGACAGCATGACCGGTGGCACATATTTAGAGCAAATAGAAAAGACAGCAAAGAAGAATCAAGATGAACACGTCTACTATGCAGCTGTTCTTTTTGGAGAATGGAATGCTGTTTCGCAGATAACGAAAAAATTTTCATTGTACAAATGATGTGAAAAACACAAAAATACCTCAATTTGTCGATATTTTGGGGAACCAGAATAAAATTATGACCAAAGCTCTTGCAATGGCAAAAAAAGCCTTTGTTCATGGAGAAGTGCCAGTCGGAGCGGTCATTGTCGATGGTGATGGTAAAATTTTGGCAAGAGCCCACAATAAGGCCGAGTCTATGGGCTGTCAACTTGGGCACGCAGAGGTTCAGGCAATCAAAAAAGCATGTAAAAAAGTTGGAAATTGGCGACTTGATGGGTGTTTTCTCTTCGTCACACTTCAACCATGTCTTATGTGCTTTGGGCTTGCAAATTTGAGCAGAATTAGCGGGATTTTTTATGGTGCAAATTCCCCACTTTTTGGTTTTCAGAGGGAAAAAGCTCTACTTGCCTGTGGATACAAGGAGCTAAAGATTGTTTCAGGCTTGAAAGAGCAGGAGTGTGCTGGTATCCTGTCAAAGTTCTTTGAGTTGGCGCGCAAATCAGGGTTATCCAATTAATATTTAAAATTATGAAAAAGACATTTTTAGAAAGCGCAAAAGAGCGCCTTATTGAGCGAAGATTGGATATTGTTGGATATGATGAAGAATCCAGTGATATCAACACGGAAAAGGACATTAGTCGAGCAAAGGACGCCGGCGATGAGGCTTTGGAAATATCAATGGAACAACTGGAAAGTTCGATAAGAACCACAGAAATGGACGAGTTAAAGCTCATCGATGAGGCTTTAAAGCGAATTGATTCAGGACGATATGGGATTTGTATAGATTGTGAAAATAAAATCTCTGAAAACCGTTTGGCCTGTTTCCCATACGCTGCCAGATGCATAATTTGTCAGGAAAAATTTGAAGGGTAATCCTTTGTGCCGATGTAGCTCAGTTTGGTAGAGCAACTGATTCGTAATCAGTAGGTCGTCGGTTCGACTCCGATCATCGGCTCCAGACTAGACACGATGGCATATTTCGATAACAATAAGAGGGTTAAGGTTTGTTTAATTTGATTTTTGCACCGAGTTTTTAGGAGTAATTGGCGCAATGCTCAAAAAGGAATTGAAAAGTGAAGTTTTTCATGGAATAGGTCGTAGAAAGCAGGCTGTTGCAAGGGTTTGGCTAAAAAACAAGGCCGGAGAAATCGTTGTCAATGGGAAGGCTTTAAATGAGTATTTCCCAACAAGCAGCTGTATTAATAAAGTCAACCGACCAGCCAAAGTTGCTGAATTTACCGACAAAATTTCTGCAGACATCAATGTTTGCGGCGGTGGATTTAATGGGCAAGCAGACGCTGTAAAACTTGGGATTGCAAGGGCTCTTTTAAAAATGGATGCCTCTTGCCGAGCAGTTTTAAAAAAACAAGGCCTTTTGACTGTTGACTCACGAGTTAAAGAAAGAAAGAAACCTGGTCAGCCTGGAGCAAGAAAGAAGTTCCAGTTCGTAAAACGTTAAAATTTGTATTTTTCTTCGAAAAAGGCCTTATGAGTCATCTTTTTCAAAGGTCTTTTTCGGGAAAAGTGTTAAAAGTTGATAAACGTTTCCAATTTCTATGGTTCGATCTGTTTTTTGATCAACTTTGCCAGAAATAATTCCCTCAAGGCCTGATTTACTCATCTGACAAGCAATTGAGAGGTCTCGTTTTGTAGTTTTTATTTGTCCAGTTAGACCAATTTCACCGATACTGACAGTGTTTTGTGCAACAGGAACGGAAAGATAACTTGAGATGAGTGCCAGCGCAATTGCCAGGTCGGCTCCGCTCTCTTTTGTGGAAATTCCACCACCAGCTTTAAAAAATAGATCATGCGACGAAAAGCTCATTTTCAAATATTTTTCCAAGACAGCCGCAACCAAGATCACTCGTCGGCTGTCGGCACCGGTCACAACCCTTTGAGGTGGTCCAAATTTAGATTTTACGCACAGAGCCTGAAACTCGACAATTATTGGTCGGGTTCCTTGGCAAAGCACGGTCAACGCTGAACCTGGAGCGCGAACTGTCTGGTTTAAAAGTCGCTGATTTATGTCTTGAACAGGCTCTAAGCCATTTTGATTCATTTGAAAAAAGCCAACCTCGCCGACCGGTCCAAATCGATTTTTCGTTGCAGTTAAAACCCTATTTCCAAAAGCCTCCTCACCACTTAAGAAAAAAACAGCGTCAACCATGTGTTCCAAAAGCTTTGGACCAGCCATGCTTCCGTCTTTAATGATGTGTCCGGTTACCATGATTGCCACATTTTGAGTTTTTGCCTGCTGCATGAGCCGAAATGATATCTCTTTTAATTGGCTGGAGCTGCCAGCAGAAAAATTTTGTCCTTCGGATAAAAAGCAGCTTTGAATTGAGTCAATGATGGCAATATTGGGTTTTTCCTGCTCAATAGCGCTTGAAATATTTTCAAAGGACCTCTCTTCGCAGAGAATTATGTTTGAATCTGCCAATCCAAGGCGATCGGCTCGTTGTTTTATTTGGCAAAGAGATTCTTCGGTTGAAAAATAAAGGGTCTTTGATTTTTGGCTTAATTTTGAGGCAATTTGCAGCAAAAGCGTTGATTTACCAATGCCTGGGTCGCCGGCTAAAATTATGAAGGAGGCCGGCATAATTCCACCACCCATGACGCGGTCCCATTCGTCAATTCCAACGACAATTCTCTCTGTGGAGCGACCATCAATGTCCTTAAATTTTTTAGTTAGAATTGGTCCTGATTTATTTTGTTTTTGTAGTTTATCGTTTGCCGAAGTTGTTTTTTGCTCCTCTAAAGTGGCCCAGGATCGGCACTCTGGGCAGACTCCTAGCCATTTGATTGATTGATATGAGCAGTTTGTGCACAAAAAAAAGGACGTTTGATTTTTAGACATTTTTTTAAACTTTCAATTTAAGTTGAAGAGGACAATTCTGTGACTTCTCTGGTTATTGAGCCTTGACGGAGTTTGTTGTACTGGAGTGAAAGCCGCTCAATCTGTTTTTTCGCATTTATGACTGCCGAATCAGTTGAAACAAATCTTGCTGCTGTTTCAGACAAAATGGACTCTGAAAGTAGGCTGTAGATCGATATATACAAATATTGGTTATAAAATTCTTTTATAATTTCAGCTCGGCTTTGTTCCCAGATAATATCATCGGCCGATGAAAGATCTTCGCTTACTTGTTCGGCTGGTTCATCGCCAGATTCATTTAAAAAAGATGCTGATTCTATGGGCAAAATAGTTCTTATTTTTGGCTTTTGACTAAAAATAGATTTAAACGCGTTTCCAACAACGACAACATTTGAAAAATTGATCTTTGACGAAAGAATCAGATTTAATATTTCAATGGTTGTATTGTTTAAATTTTTGTCATTTAAATTATCAATTGATTTCAATGTTTCCGTTGACTGAAACTTTGATTTTAGGCCAGAAATAATCCAATTTGCGCTTTTGCCAATGGTTATAAATTTATAATTCTGATTAATGTCAAAGGTTAGTCTATCGCTCAAATGTCGTTGTAACTGGCTGTTAAATGAGCCACAAAGGCCTTTTGATGAGCCAATTACGATCAATAAAATGTTGCAATCATCATTTTCTGATGGGGGATTTACTTTAAATTCAACCTTTGGACTAAGCTTTAATAAATTGCCCAGCATATTTGAAAGTTTTTTCCGATATAAAGTAACCGATTCATGAAATTTATTTATTCTTGGATATGATGAAATAGATATAAGGCGCATGGCCTCCAAGACTTTAGTTGTTGATTTTATGGCAAATATTTGCCGTTTTATTTGTGTTATGTTAAGCATTTTTTTCTCTTTTGGAGAGCCAATATTTATTTTGTAAATGAGAATTTATGCTGAGTTTGTTTAAGACCATACAAATAAAAAATGTTTTTTGGAAGTTTTCATAAATGATTGAAACTGTTTTTTCTGCCTGCCAAATGCGAGAAATCATAAATAAATATATTTTGTCAAATTTGAGCGCTGGGACAATTATTTTAGCTTTTGGAACTCTTGGCGTTGGTAAAACGACAATGGCGAGGGCTCTTGGACATATACTTGGCGTTCGTCAGCCCATAACAAGTCCGACTTTTGGCTATGTTTCGATTTATAATTGCCAAAAAAACAAATTCAACATCCAAAGATTTGTGCACTTTGATCTTTATAGAATTGATAGCTTTGACGATATGATGAACTTGGATTTATTGCAATATTTAAACGATCCTTTAAATCTATGCTTTGTAGAATGGCCGGAAATATTGGAAAAACAGATAGCTTTAATCGACAAACATATTAAAGTTTTTAAGCTTGAAATCCAACACGATTATACAAATCCCAAGTTGAGAAGATTAAAAATAGGTTTTTAAGTTTTTAGTTTTGGCAGGCATGATTTTTATCAAAGGCTGTTAATATCACTTGCATATGTGACTTTTGATGGTAATATTCATGTTCAGCTACTCAAAAATTGGGTATCAATCGATTCAAACAGGGGGAGATTCCTGAGCGGACAAAAGGGGCGGACTGTAAATCCGTTGGCTACGCCT
>CAYTZU010000020.1:0-11055 GCA_964442725.1 uncultured Pseudomonadota bacterium | reverse complement strand
TGCATTATTTATCTGGTGGAAAACTGGTAATATGCAACAATTTCAGCGCTCATTAGACATCGGCTTTGATGGAGTTTCTCTTAGGCCGCCAGACCCAAACTTTTCTAGCGTGGAAAATGTCCGATTAGGAGCAAGTAATTTACAATATGTACAAGTTGGGACAGTTCTTACGGATTTAGGAGAAACTCCAATAACAGTAGTTCCTATAAACAACACCACAACACTGGGCGGCCCACAGATTGGAACTTCAGTGTAGGAACCCAATCCCGTAAATCAACCGACTTAATTTGACGATTAAAAAAAGATGATTTAAAACAGCATTCTTTAAAAGTATTTTTTAAACACAACTGATCAGAAAATCATAGATGGGCAGGCGATTTCAGTTACTATTAATTTTCTTATTCTCATTTTCAAATCAACTTTCGGCTATTCCTCCTGAAAAATTTAGGCTTTTAAGTGCTCTTTGGATTGCTAAAAATGTGGAAAAGCACCATTTTTACAAATATTACAAATTACAAACATTTCCTAAGCAACATAAAAACCCTTTCTTAATTTGTTTTTTTATAAAAAGTCTTCTTTCTTTGTTTGAGAATCCAACTATCTGGGCAACAGTGGATGATGACCTTGAAGCCTCAACAGGCAATGTTTTTTTATTCCTTGAAAAGGTTATCGAAATTTTAAGTTATAAAATCGAAATTCCTTTTTGTTCATGTGATAAAGTATTTTCATCAGGCGAGAACCCCCTTGACGTTTTGTTTGGAGCACAGCTCATGATTATTGCATTATTGTCAATTGAGTCTGACTTGGAAGTTGAAATGGCTGCCATTCGTTTTTGCAAAATCATAAATGATTTGACAATTTCAACTCATGATGGAGATCACGAATTATCTGGCTTTTAACAATAAAAAATTAACCTCATATAAAACTATTTACACACTTTTTGATAAAAATGCTTTATTTTCGACAATCCAAATCAACCCTTTTTACGAAAAGTTTTAATTTTAATAAGCTTGAATTATGGGTTTTAATGATTTGACTTTTTTGCGTAGCCAGCTTTCAATGATGACGAGTATTTTTTCCAAGAAGTTTAAATCTATGCTCCTATTCGGGCTTTTGGCCACTTCTTTGTCCGAGCAATTGCCGGCCATCGATGCGCTTGATCTTGCCGTTGGTTCTGGAATTGCCTGTGGATGCGGGCTTTTGTTTAGCGCTTATAAACTGAATGGTAAAAGCAGACTAGCAAAAAAACTTTTTAAAAAGTCAAAATTGATTGAAAACAAAGTAAATTTTGCAGTCAAAGCCGAGCGCTATTCAAATTGGTCAAAGTTTTCCGCAATCTTGGCCGGCCTGGCCGTTGGAATACCGATTTTGCTGAGAATTGCCAGTCCAAGAAGACCATTAAAAATAAAAATTTCGACTCAAACGGATATTGATGGAGAGATTGAAAAACTAAATGAACAAATCAAAAAATTATCTCAAGACCTTGAAAAACAAAAAATCGAGCAAATAATAAATGATCCCAGTCTTTTGCCCTCTCCGCCAAGCGACTTGCCCCTTTCTCAAATTAAAACCACATTAGCTCCTTAAAAAGTTGCTCGGCATCGGAAAATTGCTGGCTTCTGGCAAAAGCGGCCTTTGCAATTCGAGCTCGCTCATCAGATTTTTTTAAATAAAACTCAACTTTCCGGCACATCTCATCAACGCCAGAAAAGCAGGCAATTGATTCATCCTCGACAAAAAGTTCCTTTGACTGCTCCTCTGATCGCTCGGTGAGCAAAAATGCCCCACAGCTGGCCGCCTCAAAGGTTCTCATGTTGTGAGAGGTAAAATTTTGGTCTCGCAGAAAATTTATGACAATTTTTGACAAACTCAGTGCCTTGCTTATCAATTCCGGCTTGAGTGGCCCACCCTGAACATATCTGGAAAGCGTTGAATTTTTGGGCAAATTTTCCTTCCAACCGGCACCCCAAATCTTCAAATCAAGCTCCCAAAGGCGGAAAACGAGCTCAGTCAAATATTTCTCCCTTTTTTTATCCCAAGTTCCAACAAAACAGACATCGGAAGCGTAAAGATCATCCTCTAAATTATGGTTCACTTCTTTGTCTAAAGCGGCTGGTTTGAAGAGCTCTTGGTCGCATACAAAGGGCCAATAAAAGACCTGCTTGGATCCGGACATGACCAAGACTTTGGCCAAAAGCCTCGACCAAATCGCAAATCTGTCATAGAGCGGCAATGAACGCATCACATTGTATGAGGAGTTTGAATTCCAGCAGCAGAAGGGGCTATCTGGATAAAAGTTAATAAGTTTGAATTTCCAAAATTTTTTTAGAAATTTTAAAACTCGAAAGCTAATGTTCTCGCCTTTGACTAAAAACAAAATATCGGGCCGTACTCGAATAAATTTATAGATCAAAACTAAATTACTCAAAAAATTACAGATCGATTTGAGTGGCCAAAAAAGTTGGTCACTCGATTTTTTGCCAAAAGGAAAGTAGTTTTTTTTGCAGTCGACAAAGGAAAGTTCAAAGTTGTTTTTTTCTGCCAATTTTTTGAAAAACTGCGCATAACAATATCCATCACTGCTGTCCTGAAATTGGCTAACGATTAACATTTTTTTTCGGCGATCAATCGCGTTCATATAAAAATCCTTTTTATAAGTCCTTTTATTTCAATTTTTTAAAAACTAAGTTTTCTCGGCCGGTTTGCAAGAATTGACTGGCCGAAAAATAAAGAGTTGAACAGGCTAAGTTAAAAAATTTATTTACCGACAACGCTAGAAATTTAAAAATTATTGTCCAAAATCTAACCGTGACCAGGAGCATAGAAATGGCCATTGCAAAGGCTCCACCCTTGGCTCGGAACAAATAAACCAGGATTGGCCCGCAAGTCATGATCATCAAAAAATGAATCGCCTGACTCTCAGTAAATTTCCATGGCGCTTTAAAACCGATGGAAATCAAATTTGTCGAATCATCATAAAAACTACGGACCAGACCATAGATCGCCAAAATCAGATAAACTTGAGAAAGCCCAGCCCAACGACCAGAAAATAATTTTGTGCTCCACCATGGCACCGTGATCATTAAGAAAAGCTGCGCAGGAACGATTAAAAAACCCTTCAAAAGTTGGAGGGAACAAAACCACTTTGACAACGCCATCTGATCAAACTGATTTTGGCAGTAAAGAGAGTTTGAAATCCGTCCAAAAACACCGGTGATCATGAGCGGCATTGTGGCAATTGAAAAACTCCTGGCATAAAGTCCTGCCTCTGCCACCCCCGAAAGTCTGTCAATCAAAAATGGCATAAAATCATAAATTGCCAGTCCAAAGGTGGCTGACAAAGTTGATGGAAGCCCAAAGGTCGAAAAAAATTTCTTTGCAATGACCAAATCAAAATTAAAGATAATTCTTTGCTCGCAGGCAAAAAAATATCCGACCAGAAGGATTGCTCGTTCAACAAAAAGTTGTCCAGCCAAACTCAAGGCTCCAAAACCACGCATTGCCATGCAAAAAGCTAGAAAAATACTGAAGATTGAGGCAAAAAGTTCTAGGCCTGCCAATCGTTTTAACCTTCCCTCTCGCTCAAGGACTGTTTTAAAGGTAAAACCAACTTTTTGGAAAAAAAATGAACAGGCCAGGACTAACAAAACAATAAAAGATTGCTCAATTGCCCGCAAATTAAAAAGCCATAAAATTGATAAAATTATTACTGGCAAAAATCCAAAAGCAAATCGCATCGACAGGTGAGTGCCGGCCGCCTTTAAAAAATCGCCATCCGACCAGGCCAAAAGTGCCTGTTCAAAACCCCAGTCAGAAAGCCAGTTTAAAAGTGAGAAAATAAAAAGTTTTGAGGCAATAAAACCATAGTCTACCGGCAACAAAAACCTAGTCATCAAAATTGAAAAAAAGATCGAAAAAGCAGTTCCAGAAAAGTTACTGACAATCAAAACTGCAATGTCAAAACCAACCTGAACAAGCGTCTTTTTTTCAGCCTTCATAGCTCTTGGCCAACTATTTTTTTGTAGTGCCCGATCATTTCGTCAGCATAATTTTCCCAAGTTCTAGTTTTAGCCTTTTGCTTTGCAAATTTGCCCATCAAACGGGCCATTTCAGGGTTTTTAAATAACTCAAATATTTTTTGTGCCAGGCCATCAACATCTCCCGGCTCGACCAAAAAGCCCTCAGCGCCGTCATCTATCAATTCTTGGCCGCCGGTCACCGTTGTGCAAATAACTGGGAGCCCAGAGGCCATTGCCTCTCCGATAACCATTGCAAGGCCCTCTTGAATTGAAGGCAAAACAAACGCACTTGCAGAAGCATAAATTTTTGCCAACGCATCATGTGCCAAAGGTCCAAGCAATCGAATTGTTTGATCGCTTTTAATCGAGTTTTTAACAATTGATCGACACTCACCTGAAACATTTCCGACAAGGAGTAATTCAGCCTGATTCTGAGCAAATTTTAGTTTCTTCCAGGCACTCAAAAGATATCCTATGCCCTTCTGCAAACTTATTTGACCGACAAAAAGTAAGGTAAATTTTCCTGACTCACTTCGTTTGATATTGCCGAATTTGAAAATGTCGATTCCATAGGGTACTTTGATTAACTTTTCCGCTTTTATTCCTTGATCGAGAAAACTTTGAAAAACATGGCTTGATGGAACGCATATTTTATCGGTCAAAGCATATTCTTCGAGCATCTTTTCCTTGTTTTTAGGAACAATTGGAGGGAAATAAACCCCCCATTTTTCATACTCATTTTTTAAAAGTTTTTCTTGAACCAAAATATGCATAGAACCGCTTTCAATGACTGTCTTAACCAAGTGTTTTTTTAGTTTTTTCATAGATTCAAGCGAACAATTGGCCCATCCAACAAAGAGATTAAAATTTGTCAGGCGCTTTATTTGTCTAGAACTCCACCAATCAAACCAATTATCGCGAATTGTGTACCATTTCGATGGACTTAAAAATCGATCTAAACAAAATTTGACATAAATCCTGTCCAAAATGTTAACGGGTCGACAAAATCCAACAAAGTTTTTGGGCAAAATTTTTAAATCATTTTTGCTCAAACCTGCCGAACAAAAATAATGTAAAAACCCTCTATTTTTAAGATGATTTGCCAGATGAAAGGAATGAAATCGACCAGAGGCCGAAATTACAACTCTCATGATTTTCCAAAAATTTTATCTAAAATTCATTTTCAACTAAGTTTAAATCTCGACCGAGCTGCGTCTGGAAGAACTCTATTGTTTTCTTCAATCCAGATGACAATTCTGTGGTAGCTTGCCAGGCCAAAAGTTGCTTGGCCAAGCTTGTGTCCGGGCAGCGAAGTTTTGGATCATCCTGTGGCAGATTCTTAAATTTTATTTTTGACGCAGAGCCGGTCAGTGAGATTATCAATTCAGCCAGCTCTAAAATTGTGCAACTTTGTTCATTTCCCAGGTTTATAGGACTTGAGGTTAAATGTTCTTTGTTCATGGCCAAAATCAAACCGTCAAGCAAATCACCTACAAAGCAAAATGACCGCGTTTGCAAGCCATCTCCATAAATTGTCAGCGGGCGACCTTGCAAAGCCTGGACTATAAAATTGCTAATAACACGGCCATCATCAATGCGCATTCTGGGGCCATAAGTGTTGAAAATTCGCACAATGCGAACATCGACTCCATCTTGTCGTGAGGCGTTTGATAAAAATGACTCAGCAAATCGCTTGCCCTCATCATAGCAAGATCGAGGACCGATCGAACAAACATTGCCTCGATAAGACTCTTTTTGAGGAACAACATCCGGGTCGCCATAAATTTCGCTTGTCGAGGCCTGGAGTACTCGTGCATTTTTTTGCTTTGCAAGCTGGGCAACATTGATGACTCCAAGGCTACAAGTTTTTAATGTGTGCAGAGGCATTTTCTGATAAAAAATTGGTGAAGCAGGGCAAGCCAAATTATAAATCTGTGAGATTTCATCCTCGATTTCAAGGCTGTTGCAAATATCGGCTTTAAAAAAAGTAAAGTTTTTGAACTGCTTGAGGCCCTTTAAATTTTCAATCGTCCCAGAGCTAAAATCATCGATACCAATGACCTGATCTCCAGATTCCAAAAGTTTAATGCAAAGATTACTCCCTAAAAAACCAGCTGCCCCTGTAACTAAAAGCTTAGTCAATGTGCAAAAACCCCATCATTGAAAATAGTCTAAAAACAAAACTCTTTGTTTTCGTAATCCCAGGAGACAAAGATTGGTCGCTCTTTGATGATTTGATCATAAATCTTAATTCTTATAGATTTTAGTTTATTTTCAGAGGACACTCCAAGCGATAAAATCTCGCCAATTCCAAATCTCGGATCAATTTTGCCTGAATAAACCCTTTTACCAAGCCACAATTTTTTAGGATCAATTGAGAATAGTTCTAAGATTGGATTTTTGAATCCTGCTCGGAATAAATTTTTATTAATCGGCCAGAAATAAACGGTATTGTTAAAGGTGCTCTGCAAATTCAATCCTGGATCATAAAATACAGCCTTTTGCGTGCCTGAATAAAGCCAAATCGTCTGTGCAATGCAGGAGAGAGGAAATAGTTCGGTTGGCATTGCCACAAAGATTATCTCTCTTTGTTTTTCAGCTACTTCTTTTGAAATTTGTTTGAAAATTTGCTCGACAAAACCTGTCTTTTTTTCAAAAGCCGAGAGGCTTTTATCACATTCAATTAAACCAACAATTAAAATGACTCCAAAAAGCAAATATTTAAATGTTTTGATAAGTCCAAAATTGAATCTTTCATATAGGTCCTGAAAACAAAGAGCCAACGAAAACAAAAATATTGGAGTTGAAAAATACAAATATCGATGACCATGCTGAAATATTAAAACTGGCCAACAGGCCAAAATAAAGGCAAAAAAGAGCCCGAAATAGTTTCGCTTTCGCATTGAATAAAGAAAACCAGTAGTTAAAAGCAAAAGGAAGAACATCAAAATTGAAAATTTTATTGCACGATTTCCCTCTGGAATTCCCGTCATTGCAAAGGTGTCGGTGACCAAAGTTAGCCAATTTGCAAATCGCTCACCAATTGGGCGATACAAAACAAAATTGAGCCGCGCTGTGTCGAAAAGTTCAAAAGCCGCAAGTTTTGCAAAAACATGCGCAAAACAACCCAAAGAAAGTGCAAAACTGAATTTGACACACCTCTTAAATTCAATCCAATTGATCTTGAAAAATATGATCGGTAAAAAGAACATAAGCGGCATGAAAAACAAATTTTCTATGACAAAGACCGATACGGTGAAGAGAAATGTCGCCACAAGAACAAAAATTGCTCGTCCAGTTTTAAAATATTCTAAGAAGCAAAAGAGGCATAAAATCGCCAATATCAGGTTTATCGAATAAGACTGAATTGATAAACAGCCGATGAATCGTCCCATAATCGGATAAAAGCCAAAACACAAAGCCATGATAATTGCCGAAAAAAAGCTGAAAAATTTAAAGAAAAGAAGAAATAACAGTCCTGCAGCAAAAGCATGGAGAAATATTGAGACCAGAAAATATGGCCAGGCCGATTCATGGCCGAATAAAAAATATTCAAGCGCATAAACAATTAAAAATAGAGGCCTATAAGTTGTTGACTCAAAGCTATAATTTTTGTCTTTGAAGTTTGATGGAAATGTCGTTGCATCATTTGGATAACTCTTGAAAAACTGAGTAATACCGCCTAGGCAGCCTTTTTGCCCACCATAAACAGCACCATAATCATCACCGAAGAAAAACCAGTTTTTCCTTGGCAAAACAAACCCAAAAAAGACAGTAAAACCTATAAAAAGAAAACCCAGGAGTTTTAACTTAAAATTGCTCATCTCAAACCTCAATAAATCGCTGGTTTTGATAATCCCAAGTTATAAAAACAGGCATTTGCTCAATAACTTGGTCATTTAAGCTAACCAAAATTCTGCTGACCCTCAATCCATGTTGATCTTGATCGGAATAAATCGAAATTTTTATAATGTCTCCGACAGAGCACTTTTTTGTGTAGCCAAATGGATTTGAATAATTTATCCAAATCTTTTCTCTATTCAAACTTTCAAGTCCACACTCATTGCCATCGACTTCCATTTTTAACAAATTTTCTGTAGGAACCTTGTTTTCTATTCGATTTACAAAAAAACAGGTTGCATTTAAAAGCGGCTCATAAATCACTTTTCGATCTCGATATTTTTCCGGACCAAAAATAGAAAGTGCCTGTTCAAGGCCACTGAATGGAAAAATCTCATGCGGCAGGCCGATAAAAAATATTGTTTGATCAAATAAATTCTCTCGGTTTGCTAGGTCATAAAGGGCATTTCTCGTCAAGCTAAAACGCTCTAAAGCATGGCTTAAAAGCTGCCTATTTTCAAAAATACCGATTACGGCTGTTAAAACGAAAAAAACAAAACCTGAAAATTTTAAAACCCTTTCAGTGAGGCTTTCCAAATCAACTTGATTAATACAAAGTGCAATTGTTGCCAAAAAAAATGGCATGCCCACATATAAATATCGAGCCTGATGAGTGATCAAAAAAGATGGCCAAGCCAAAATAAAAAAACCAAAGATCAAAAGCGTGCAAAGTGCCTTTCTTCTAGAATGAATGAATAATATCAAAACCCAAAGTGCTGCACTGATCAATAAAAAGCTCTTAAGAATAGCATTTCCAGGCTTTATCCATGAAAGGCCGAATAAATCAATTGCAAGCGTTACAAAGTCATAAAATCTAATTTTTAATTTTGTAAAAACTAAAATTGGATTAAAAATCAAGCCCGTTACAAAAATAGGCGGAAAAAACCAGACCCGTAGGCCCAAATAAATCATAACGATCAAAAAAAAAGGAAAGGTTGAAGCAAAGGCCTTTATTCCAGACCTAAATTTTGATTTATCAACACTTGAAAACTCATAAAAAGCCAGCAAAAAAAGCCATAATGGCAGACCAATTACAATTTCGTGCATGAAAAGTGGGATAGCAAATGAAATACTGCTTAAAAAGAGTGAAAGATAATTTCCTGTCTTGGAAAATCTATAAAACAAGCCAACACATAAAAGCCCAAAAATTAAACACAATGAAAATGGCTGGATAGAAAATCGCCCAATAAAAATGCCCATAAATGGATAGAAAGCAAAGCAAATCGCCGCCAAAAATGCCAAAAGCCAAGAAACAAAAAAACTCATAGCAAGGAAAATCAAAACTACAGCCAAAGCATGCAAAAACACGCTTACAACAAAATATGGCCAAGCATGGAAATTTTCTTGTGCATTAAATATTGCACATTCAAGAGCATAAAAAAGCAAGGTCGCTGGACGATATGTCACTCCAAAAAAACTTTTATCAATTGGCTGTAGATTTGACGGTAAAATCGTCAAATCATTGAGTTTATTGCCATTGAAATATTCTTTGATATCACTAAATTGAAAATTCCTGCCTGAATAAAATGCACCGTAATCATCGTCGAAAAAATCAAACCGGTTTTTATGCAGCAAAAAACCGGTCATTGTTAAAAACAGTAAAAGGGCAGCCAAAATTGGCTGCCCAAAAAGACGCTTCAAATTATCGCTCCCGACAGTTTTTCATAATACCGAAGAGAGAATTTCACGCATGTTATCCTCAGACCAATAAAGCGCTGAATTTTGTTCAAACCATTCTTTGGTTGCCATAATTCCTCGATCAATGTCGTACTGGGGCTTCCAAGAAAGAACTTCACGAGCAAGAGTTGAGTCTGCAATTCTTATTTTAGGCTTTATTTGCTCGGAAAATTCATTGCCCCACTTGGTATCAATTTTAATTCCCAATGCATCTTTGACCTTTTCAACAACATCAGAAACTGTGTGACCAACTCCAGTTCCAACGTTGAACAGATTTGCACCCTTTGGCCTTTTCTGACAAAGGAGCATCAAAAGATCGATCAAATCGTCAATATATAAAAAATCTCTGATATTTTCAGGAGACCTTAAAATAACAGGAACTCCCTTGTTTGCGGCCACAAAAAGTGAGCCAACAAGTCGATCTTTTGGAGAAAAATCACCATAAATTGAAAATGGTCGAACACAATAAATCGGGAGATCCTGACTGTATGCAAAACGCAATGAAAACGTGGTCAACATGGCCTTTGCAACACCATAATCGGTCACTGGCCGTGGAACAACATTTTCATTGATCTGGCCTTCAACAACCCCATATTCCTCTGAACTCCCCACATTGATAAAAGCGTCAAAACCGACTTTGATCGCAGCGCAGAGTAGATTTGTTCCACCAAAATACGTTATGTCATAAATTTTTTTGCTGATTCGCTCGTGTGCAAGTCGACCATAGGAGGTCGAATTAATTACGATGTCCGGTCGAACATCCTCAACGATATCTCGAATCGCTTTAAAATCTGAAAAGTCTGCTCTCCGAACACTTATAGAAAACATTAAATCTGCTAATCGCCAAAGACTTGCATCATGTTCGACAAGAACACAAACTTCGTAGCCAAGTTTTAAGAATCGTTTTACAAGATTCGTACCAACAAAACTCGATCCTCCCGCAATCAAAACGGTATTCATCGTAATTCCTCCCTACTTGTAGTCGTCTTGACTCAATATTTTCTCAATTATAAATGGCGGACGCCCTTTAACCTCCCTGAAAATCCTGATCATGTACTCGGCCAAAACACCAAGTGCAAGCAACTGGATTGTTCCAAAAAATAAAATAGCCAATATTAATGTGAAAAAGCCCCTAGGAGCCTGTGTTGTAAAAGCTAAAATTGTAAAAACCATTGTAACCATTGCGGTAAAACAGGCCGAACCAATGGCCACAAATGAAATTAACTCCAGTGGCCGATGTGAAAAATTTACGAAAGCGTCTTTGGCAGTCCTGACATAATCAAAAAAACTGAATTTTGTTTGCCCCTTGCGTCTGGCCTCTTGGTGATAGCTAATTCCAATTTGTTTAAAGCCGACCCAGGCCCGCAAGCCTCTCAAAAAAACATCTTTTTCTGAAAGGGAAAGAATAATATCAACAACCCTCCTATCGATTAAACCAAAATCACCGGCATCTTTTGGG